>JBATYB010000204.1:0-3099 GCA_049673825.1 Methylocella sp.
CCTCTGGAGTCACCCAACTGCTGTCGGGATCGCCAATCGCTAAAAGGGTCGCGAGGAATGCCGAGGTTTGGTACGTGTCGCGGAAAAATGGGATTTCGCCTTGAAACTTATTACCGAGGTTGGGGCCGAAGCTTGATGAAATGATGAGATTGCGGGTAAAGGGGAGTTCGCTCGTTATCGTGAAAGCTTCGTCAAAATCCGTGGTGAAAAATAGCGCTTCCGGAAACCCGGGCCGCAGCGCTCGCAAGATCAGCAGCTTGTCAAACACATCGCTGCCAAGGATGCCGATAGCCGATATTTTGCTAGCAGGCTTGTCTCTCCGAAGTTTATCATCGATTTTGTGCAGATGCTCACTTATCCGTCGAAGATAATCAAATTGACCCTGTCCAATTGGCCGCTCCAAAGTCTTGGTATCGGTCTCGATCTTGAAAAAATCTGGGGCGCTGGTCTGTTTTTCTCCTTGCGTCGTTGCTTTATCTCGTTTCCGATCCTCTGTGCCCTCGGCCAATGGTAGTTGGCCATCGAGCCCCCTCAAATAAGTAAACTTGTTAATCCAACGGTGACCATCGCGACTTTGGCGATGCCAACCGGGACGGATGCGACCGAGAGCGAATTGGCGCTCAACCGCTTGAGGGAGGGTCTGGCCATAAAAGGTGTCCCATTCGGAGATCAGCGCGAGGTCACCCCCGCCGGCATGACCCGGATTAACCTTACGGCGCTTCAGTTCGGTCACCATGCCGTAAGCGAGTGTGTCGTCGGTGGCGATCGTTCGTTGTAGGTTGATGTCCCTATCGTTGAAATAGCTTTGGACTGTGTCGGTCAAATTCCCCAGGAGCTGACTGTCAGGTGCGCTGGCGCCGTATGCATAAAACTGGACGTTCTTCAGGTCTGGCCGGTTGTCTCGTTTCGAAGTCTTCTCGATCTCCGCTCGTTGAGGCGCGATATCAATCCACGGGCGCGCTTCGTTCGCCATATCGTAAAGTATATCTGACGAGAACGGGCCAATAATTTTGATATTTTGGTCTTCTTGTACTTTGAGAGATGCTTTTAGTGCCGAAATTTTCCGGAGCGGGACTTCCTTAAGATCTTCCTCTCTTAACCAAAGCACGAGGATGCTTTTCTGGGGAGCGCTTTGACTTCCATGCGGGATGCTCCGCTGCGAAGCTTTTTGAAACCATTCATATGGAACAAAGGTCTTTTGCGCTGTGGCGATTGCCGCTGGCTCGTTACGATCCAACCACTGCTGGTAAAGTTGCAACAGACGCGACAACGCAACTGGCGGCAGTTGACCCGTGGTGGCGGTTGCGGCGAGCTTGTCAAGATTCGACCTCTGCCGGTAAAGTTGCAACAGAGGCGACAACGCAAGCGGCGGCAGTTGCACCGTAGTGGCTATTGCGGCTGGCCTGTTACGATCCCACCATTGCTGATAAAGTACAAACTGACGCGACAACGCAAGCGGCGGCAGTTGCAATGCAGCGGACGGCGGGGGTTTCGTCCACCAGAAATAGCCAATGCGGCGTGCGTCGCGAGGCACGAACCCGGCGCGTTCAAGGCCCGCCAACACTGCATAGCGCGTGCGCCGCCGTTGCTCGGCGTCTTCGAAATAAGGTGCGCCCGACACAGTGACGCCGATCACCAGCGTCTCTTTGTCCTTTTGCGTCAATGGTGAGTTGCAAGGACTATCATTGCTTGGGTTTTTCGGGCATTGCTGCTCAGGGGTGCGCTTGCCCGGTTTGTCCAGCGCATCCAGCGCATTGTCGACCGCTTCGAAAGGATCTTGCCATAAACGCGCATCGATCGTCTGTGGCGCGGATTGCTCGTGGGTGCTTGCCACCGTCACCGCCGGGCGCGAGTCCAAGAGCGGAGCTTCTCGATGGAAAAAGTACGTACCCGTCGCGACAAGGGCAACCAAGATGACGCTGCCGCTTGCCAGATTCGATCCAGGTTGTTTGTCGTCGTTCGCCATGAGCGCACCCCCGCAGCTCTCTAGCTGGCTGAGCGTAAGCTCTGCGTTAGCGGCGCGCCATTCTCTGGTGTCGAGCCCAAGCCCAATTGCTCCGGGCCGCCGCCGGACGCTGAGTTGCTTACGTTTTTATCAATCCAGTATGAGAAACAAAATCGTTCGAATGCCATCAAACGTTTGCCGGTGAAATTTCGTTCCCGCTATCCTATGATTTTTTCAATCCCTCGTCACCAAGACCATATGATGGTTATTCGATACGTTCAATAGTCATCAATAAACAGCAGACTATTCCGTGTCGGATCGCACGAACGGGCTCTTATCGGCAGAAGGCGCACCGCATGTCCAAACGGGTGCATCAATGATCAATCTTCATGGAAGATTGTCAGGATCGCCACTTGGCTGGCTTTGCGCCACGAGGGCCGCTTGTTACAACGAAATGTTGCCGTGCTTCTTCCAAGGATTTTGGAGGTTCTTGTTGCGCAGCATCGTGAGCGCGCGGGCGATGCGCTTTCGGGTGTCGCGCGGCATGATGATGTCGTCGATATAGCCGCGCTCCGCCGCCACGAAAGGCGACATAAAGCGCTCCTCGTACTCGCGCGTGCGCGCGGCGATTTTTTCCGCGTCGCCGATGCCGGAGCGGAAGATGATCTCGACCGCGCCCTTGGCGCCCATGACCGCGATCTCGGCGCCGGGCCAGGCGTAGTTCACGTCGCCGCGAAGATGCTTCGAGGCCATCACGTCGTAGGCGCCGCCAAACGCCTTGCGCGTGATGACGGTTACCTTCGGCACCGTTGCCTCGCCATAGGCAAAGAGCAGTTTTGCGCCATGCTTGATGAGGCCGCCGTATTCCTGCGCAATTCCGGGAAGAAATCCCGGCACATCGACAAAAGTCACGATCGGAATATTGAAGCAATCGCAGAAGCGCACGAAGCGGGCGGCCTTGCGCGAGGCGTCGGAGTCGAGCGTGCCGGCGAGGACCATGGGCTGATTGGCGACTAAGCCTATCGTGCGTCCTTCGATGCGGCCAAGGCCGGTCACGATATTGCGCGCATAAGCCTCTTGGATCTCGAAGAAATCGCCCTCGTCCAGAATTTTAAGGATCAGCTCCTTGATGTCATAAGGCTTGTTTGGATTAT
>JBATYB010000205.1:0-3144 GCA_049673825.1 Methylocella sp.
CCTTCCAGCATCTCTACAACCACTTCAGGCCGCATGGCGCTCTCGACGGCAAAACCCCAAACCAGTATCTTCAAATCTGCCGAGACCGGAATGCCTCTCCGTCTCATATGTGCTGAGCCCGGACACGGGATTGCATTGCAGCCGGCACCGGCGTTATGACGCCACGACCGGGCGGTATCTGCAGCCGGACCCAACGGGGTTTGTCTGCGTCAGTTCGAGCATTTCATTGCCCAAGGATCTCGAACTGGGCAAATAGGTCGAGATCGAGCGCCGGCGCGATGGCGAGGAGGCGCGCCGGAATCGTTTCAGTATCGATCAAACGCCTCCTCGATCGTCGCCGCGCTGAAGCCGCGCGCCTTCGTGCGAAGATCCGTCTCGCGGATCGAACCAATCGTCGAACAGTTTCGCATCGGCGACATTGCCCGCCGGCTTCGTGATATCTCTGTTCATGACGTAATCTTTACCCCACCTTCAAATTCCAACCACGTCCGCCGCGGTCCCCTGGGTGTTGTAAGGGTGTGCGGCGCGGCGTGAGCGTGTGGTACGAGACTTGATGTTTTCGAAAATCCTGATCGCCAATCGCGGCGAGATCGCCTGCCGGGTCATCCGGACAGCCCGGCGGCTTGGCATTGCGAGCGCCGCCGTCTATTCGGACGCCGATCGCGCGGCGATGCATGTCGCGCTGGCCGACGAGGCTTTTCGGATAGGTCCGGCGCCGGCCCGCGCGAGCTATCTCGACGGCGCCAAAATCATTGACGCGGCCCAAAAATCGGGCGCCCAGGCAATTCACCCAGGCTACGGGTTTTTGTCCGAGAACCCAGAGTTCGCGGAAGCGTGCGCCACCGCGGGCGTCGTTTTCATCGGACCGCCTCCGGCGGCAATCCGCGCCATGGGAGACAAAGCGCAAGCCAAGACCCTCATGGAGAATGCCGGCGTCCCTGTGGTGCCTGGCTATCATGGGAGCGAACAAGACCCCGCCCTCCTTTCGCGAAAAGCCTTGGCGATCGGCTTTCCCGTCTTGATCAAACCCTTGGCGGGCGGCGGCGGCAAAGGCATGAAGATCGTGGCGCGCGAGGCCGAGTTCGCGGCCGCGCTCGCAAGCGCCAAACGCGAGGCGCTGTCGGCTTTCGGCGACGGCCGCGTGCTCATCGAAAAATATTTTTCGCACACGCGCCATGTCGAGGTCCAGATTTTTGCCGACGCTCGGCAAAATGTTGTGCATCTCTTCGACCGCGATTGCTCGATCCAGCGCAGGCATCAAAAAATCATCGAGGAAGCACCCGCTCCCGGCGTTTCCGGCGAGCTGCGCCAAGCCATGCGGGAAGCGGCCCTCGCCGCCGCGCGCGCGATCGGCTACACCGGCGCGGGCACCGTGGAGTTTTTGTTATCGCCCGACGATGGTGCCTTTTATTTTCTTGAAATGAATACCCGTCTGCAGGTCGAGCATCCGGTGACCGAAATGGTCACCGGCATCGATCTTGTCGAATGGCAGCTGCAGGTTGCCGCGGGCGGCGCATTGCCTCTGCGCCAGGAGGAAATCCGGTCCCATGGGCATGCAATCGAGGTGCGGCTCTACGCGGAGGACCCGGCGCGCGATTTTCTGCCGCAATCCGGCCGGATCGCGCGCCTGGATTTTCCCGATCAAGGAGGGGGGGTTCGAATCGACACCGGCGTGTGTGCGGGAGATGCGATCCCGATCGATTACGACCCGATGATCGCCAAATTGATCGTTTGGGACAGAGACCGGCGGCACGCTCTTCCCCGGCTGCGCGCTGTGCTCGGCAAAACCCGCGTCGCCGGGGTTGCAACCAATCTCGACCTTTTGCGCGCCATCGCCGCCCATCAAGCTTTCACGGAGGCTTCGCCGGATACAGGATTTATCGGGCGCCATGCTGACGATCTTTTGCCCAAGCTACAGCCTGCCGGAGTCGATGTTGTTGCCATGGCGGTCATCGGGCTCCTTTGCGAGCGGGCCGCGATCGCGCGCGAAAAAGCCCGGCGGTCGAGCGATCCCTGGAGCCCGTGGAGCAGCCAAAATGGCTGGCGCCTGAACGAGGAAGCGTGCGAAACCTTGCGTCTGCGCGAGATCATGCCCGAAGGGGGCGGCAATCGCACAGTCGAGATCCGCTATCCGCGCGACGGCTGGCGCCTCGACTTGCCGGGGGGCACGTTTTTTCACGCAAGCGGCATGCTCGCGCCGGATGGAACTCTCGCCGCCGATCTTGACGGTCACCGCGTCACGGCGGTCTGGGTCCGCTCCGGCGAGGAGATCCTTGTGTTTGCAGGGGCTAAGGCCGCGCATCGCTTTCTGCTGGCCGGCCCCGTTGCCGGGATGGAGAGGCGAGACGAACCGCTGGGGCGCCTCACCTCGCCGATGCCCGGCCGCATCAGTGCATTGCTCGTCGCGCCGGGCGCTCTGGTCGCGGCAAATCAGCCGGTTCTCGTCCTGGAAGCCATGAAGATGGAGCATATGCTGCGCGCTCCCAAAGGCGGGATCCTCAAGGAATTCAAGTTCCGGCTAGGCGATCATGTCGGCGAAGGGGTCGAGCTCGCCACCTTCGAAAGCGGACCGCCGCCGGAAGGTGCCTCGTGAAATTTGGCCGGGGACTACCTAAATGTGGACCGGCGCGGCCGGAAACTTGCCCCGGGGAGGTCTTTCTTCTTTAGATCAACCATATTTTGGGCGCGAGCCCATTCGCGCTTTTCCAGGAAATGCTCTAAGCAGATGCCCCTGGGGCCGGGCGCGCTCCGGTCAAGCCTAGCCCGTTTTGGTCCCCCCTATGGAATTCGAAATAGCATGCGTAAAATCGTTGGCGGCAAGCTCCATGGCATCCGCGTCACGGAGGCAAATCTCGATTACCACGGCTCGATCACGCTCGATCCGGAGCATTGCCAGGCCGCCGGTATCTTGCCGCTCGAATTCGTCGAGATCTGGAATAAGAATTCGGGCGCGCGTATTTCAACCTATGTTATTCTAGGCGAGCGCGGTTCGCGATGCTGCATTGTCAATGGAGCCGCGGCGCGGACCTGTCAGCGCGGCGACGAACTCATCATCTGCAGCTCGATCTATCTGCCGGGCGAAAGCATCGCCGGTCTCAGTCCCGCCGTTGTGACCTTGGACGAGGATAATAATGTCGTTGAAAC
>JBATYB010000206.1:0-4846 GCA_049673825.1 Methylocella sp.
GCCCACCGACGCATCGACCGCGGCTAAAAGCGTTGTCGGCACCGGAATGAAGCGCATCCCGCGCCGGACCCTCGCAGCGGCAAAACCCGCAAGATCGCCGATGACGCCGCCGCCCAACGCGACAATCACATCGCGGCGTTCGAGCCTCGCGCCGATCAGCGCGTTACATACCTTTGCATACACATCGAAGGATTTCGAACCTTCGCCGGGAGCTACAATCACCTTTGAATGACGGATAAACGCCCGGTCGAGGGCTCGTTCGAGGGCAGGCAAATGCAGTTTGGCGACATTTTCGTCGGTGACGATCGCGCAAGCCGCCCGAGGCGCTAGCCGGCAAATATGGTTTCCCGCTTCCGCGATCAGCCCCGCGCCAATCAAGATCGCATAGGTCCGCGCTCCAAGCTCCACGCTGACTTGCGCCTGGTTCGAAGAGGGTTGCGGGCCGGCGCCCTGTTGTTGAGGCGACACGGTAGTGCTTTTCGGCCTTGCTGGCGGTTTCAAGCCGGGCGAGGATCGCAAAAAACACTCGATGCCCGCAATAGCCTCCTCGACCGCGAGTTCATGCGGCCCATCCCGCGAAACGACGGTGACGTCGGCCAGGGCGTAGACCGGATAACGCTGTTCCAAAAGCGTCCGCAGGGTTTGCTCGGGGTCGCCGCCTTGCAGAAGCGGACGATGCGCGCGTTTGCGCACGCGGCGCCAGAGCACGTCCTGATCCGCTTTGAGCCAAATCGATATTCCGGACAAGGCGATCCTGGCCCTTGTCTCGTCGCTCATGAAGGCGCCGCCGCCACTCGCAAGCACACGCGGGCCGTCGCGCAACAGACGCGCCATGACGCGGCGCTCTCCGTCGCGGAAAGAGTCCTCTCCGTGCCTCTCGAAAATTTCCGTGATCGACATGCCCGCCGCGGCTTCGATCTCCTCATCGGCGTCGACGAATTCGAGGCCAAGCTCCTGCGCGAGACGCCGGCCGGTCGAGGACTTGCCCGATCCCATGAGTCCGATGAGGACAATCGAGCGCCGCCCGAGCGCCGCCACGAGCGAGGCCACGCGCCGGTCACGCGCGCGGTCCGTCTCTGTCTCGGCTCCAGATGCGATGCCGCTGCTCATCCCGCAAGTGTAGCATGGTGACGAGCCCGATTTAAACGGGACTTTTGGGCTACCGCTTTTCGGGCCGGGTGGCCCCGCCGGCATTCGATGCGGCAGGAAAGCACGCTCATCTCAAACCGTTGTTCTTGCGCGTGTTTCAGGAACAAGAAGGCACCGCGCCCGGGGCGAAATTACGGTACGCCGGGATCATTCGCGGCTCCCGGCGTTGCGACGACTTAATTTACCGCGCGCCTCATTTGACCAGCATGACCTTCGCGTCGCCTTGTCTGCGCAACAAATTGAGGGTCACATCCGGCCCGTGCCGATGGAGTCTGAGGTCGAGGCGCGACTTGCCGAGACTCAACTGGTTCAAGGTCACATAATTCAGAAAGGCGGGCATGGCGGGATCGCGGAATGACACCGAATTGGCTTCATGACGGAGGTCCATGCCGAGACAAGCCCCGAGAAAGGCAAAAGGCGCTGCCGACGCCCAGGCTTGCGGCGCGCACGCAACGGGATAGGCCGTCGGCCCGCGGTGCGGTTTGCGGCTGAACCCGCAGAACAACTCCGGCAGGCGGCGCAACTCCTGGTACGCCGCCGCCTCGACCATCGCGGAGAAGATTTTGGCCGCGTGCCAGGGGAAGCCATAACGGGCAAGACCAAGCGCGATCATCGCGTTGTCGTGCGGCCAGACCGAGCCGTTGTGATAGGAAATCGGATTGAATCGCGGCTCGCCGCTCGCGACCGTTCTGATCCCCCAACCGCTAAACGAATCCCGGCCAAGCAATGTCTCGGCGACGCGTGCCGCCCGCTCCGGCGCGGCGATCCCGGTGAATAGAGCATGGCCCGCATTCGATGTCCGGACCCGGCAAGGATTCTTGTCTCCGTCGAGCGCCAAGGCAAAGGTGCCAAGATCCTCGCACCAGAAAGCCGCCGCGAAATTCTTTTGCAGACCTTGCGCCTCGCCGCGCAGGCCGATTTCGAACTCATACTCACCCATGCGATGCGCAAGTTTCGCGGCATGCGTCTTGGCCCCGAACACATAGCCCTGCACTTCGCAAAGCGCGATCGGTCCTTCGGCCAATGCGCCATCGGCGTGAAAGATCGAATCATAAGAATCCTTCCAGCCCTGATTGACAAGGCCCGATGCGTTTTGCCGCGCATATTCGACAAAACCGTCTCCATCCGCGTCGCCAAAGGTGTCGATCCATTGCAGGGCCGCCTTGATATTCGGCCAGATCGCGGCAATCGTTTCGATGTCCCCGGTCCGGTCGAAATACATGCCAGCCAGCATGACATAGAGCGGCGTGGCATCGACGGTGCCGTAATAGAGCCCGAACGGCACTTCGCCCATCCGCGCCATTTCCCCATTCCGGGTTTCATGCAAGATCTTGCCTGGCTGCGCGCCGGCGAAAGGATCGAAGCTTTTTGCTTGGGTCGCGGCGAGAAAATGCAGAACACCTTTGGCGACGGACGGATCCAGCCACAGGAGCAGCATGGCCGTGATGATTCCATCGCGTCCGAAAGCCGTGCTGTACCAAGGAATGCCCGCGTAGGGATAAAGCCCATGGCTGGTCCGCGTCATCAGCATGTAGAGGTCGGCGGTCGCCTGCCGGCAGACTTCATTGAAAAGTTCGTTCGAGCTTTCGACCGTCGCGATGCCGGTCGCCTTGCCCCGGATCGCGCGCCGCCTCGCCCGGAAAGCACGTCCAAAGGGATTGATCCGTGGCTCGTTCCTGTCCTTGCAAAGAACCGAGACTAAGAGTGACTTCCGGGCATTGGGCGCAAGCTCCAATTCAAACGTCGCCCGATTTGTCTCAAGACGAGAGGGCGGCGGCCAGAAGCGCAATTCCGTCTTGCGCGTTAAATTGTCGAGCCCCTCGTACTGAAACCCGGCGCCGTCTTCGGTGGCCAACGGCGTCGACGTGCCGCGCCGCGCGCGTGAGGTCCCGCGAATTTCGAACAAATCGCGAAAATCGGCGCCAAACCCAATGTCGATGCGAAAATGTCTGGCGCTGTCGGCGTAACTGCGAAAACCGATCCTCTCATAGCAGACAGCCTGCCAAAGGAATTTGGTGCGCTCGATCGCAATCGTGCCGCGCGGCAGCGAAATGACGCCGTCCATATGGACATCGGGATTGGCAAGATTAACCGAGAGAGCGGCATTGTCGTCCTGAACCACCGAGCTCAACAACAACGGCCGCTGGCCCTCGAACCGGAGCTCGTACCAAGACAAAAAGCGGGTGTCGTTGAAATAGAGCCCTTCGGGTCCGGTTCCGATGACGCCAATGTCGCCATAATTATCGAAGACCGCGAAAGCATCGCCATGTTTCAGGGTCCGCAGCGCCCGCTGGACGAGGGACCCCTCGATTTCGATATAGTGCCGGGGAAGCTCGATCGTCGCGTCCGCGATACTGTCCATGCTGCGGGCGGCCGCAAGAGTGTCGTCGCCGATGTCCGTTCTCCGCGCAAGCGGCGTCTTGCCGCCGTACAGCCCGTGGCAGGCATCCCGCCATTGTCTCCCGGCGCACGCCGGTTGTCGATTTCGTCTGGGATTTATCGCCTCGGCCTGCCCGGTTCAAGACCGGCACGCCGCCTTTCCACGCAATTCGCTCCCAAGCCGGTGGACCTCACGCGCGGCCGCGGCCGGGCATGGCAGCCGCCGGCAGTCGCGCAATTGCCGGAACATGTGCCAGGAGCGCACGATACGCCGCGACGTATGCCCGCGCCATCCGCGCCGCGGTGAACCGCTTTTCGAACTCGGCGCGAACCTTGCGCCGGTCCATGTGAGCGGCCTGTTGCACGGCCTCCGCCGCCGCCTCGATCGAGTCGACAATCCTGCCGCTGACGCCGTCGGCGACGACTTCCGGCACGGATCCGTTTCGCCAGGCAATCACCGGTGTTCCAGCCGACATCGCTTCAATCATGACGAGTCCGAAAGGCTCCGGCCAGTCGATCGGAAACAATAGCGCGCGCGCCTTGCCGAGAAATTCGCATTTTTGGGTTTCGTTGATTTCACCGATGAATTCGATGAGGGGGTGGTCGAGAAGCGGTTCGATCCCGGTCTCGAAATACTCAAGGTCGACGGCGTCCACCTTCGCCGCCAGCTTCAAGGGGATACCAGCTCGCTTGGCGATTTCTATCGCGCGGTCCGGACGTTTTTCGGGGGAAATGCGTCCGAGAAAAGCCAAATAGCTCCCGCCTTCCGGGTCGAACGGACAAACATGCGAAGGCAGTCCATGCGGGATGGTGGCGAGCCAATTGACATGCGCCGGCATTGGCCGGCGCTGCGCGGTTGAAATCGAAACGAGCGGCATCTCCGGATAGGCATTATAGAGCGGCAGGATATCGGGCGAATCGAGCCGCCCATGCAATGTTACTAGACATTTCTGGGCAAGTTCATGGAACAGCGCTTGCGGTAACAGGTCGACATGAAAATGAATGATATCGAAATCATCGGCGCGGCGCCGGACCTCGCGCAGCATCGCTAGCGTGCTGCCGAGGTGGTCGCGGATTCCCGCAAGCCGCAGACTTTGCGGAGCGCACGCCACGAGATCGGCGGACGTCTCGGATTCGGCGCTCGCGAATAAGGTAACCCGGTGTCCTTGTCTAACAAGCTCGTCCGCCAGCCAGGACACAACCCGCTCCGTTCCGCCATAGAGCTTGGGCGGCACGGCTTCCGCCAGCGGCGCGACGAGCGCGATATGCATTCAAACTCCTTTGTGGATTGGCGATCAAAGTTTTGCGGTCTCTCGTA
>JBATYB010000207.1:0-7329 GCA_049673825.1 Methylocella sp.
TGGCAGACCCACGGGTGGCCTGCAATATTCCTTCATCCAGAAATAAGGCGTCGAAGGTTTTGGATTCACCCCGGATAATGGCTTCGGGGGTTTGGGATTTTCGCCGAAGCGGACCGAAAACATGTTCTTCACCAGCCTTCGCAACTATCCCTTCTGAGCGAGGTGGAAAAATGCGTCTACCTGGACCATGACCCGATCAACTTGTATCGGGTCATGGTCCAGGCTTCTGCTTTCCCGCGGGGAATAGCCTTCGGGCGATCGGGCGCGGGGTTCGCTTGATTGCAACAGAAGATCCTGTTCGAAAAGCTTGGCGCCATGGCGCGCCCGTCGCATTCCGGGCGGAGCGTGACTTGCGCATCTTCGCGGCGTTCGCCGATGTTCATGTAGCCGGGCTCTTGCCGAGGGTTCGCCCGGCGCCTCTTTTCGAAATTGCCAGGTGATCGAAAAGCCGACATTAAAGTCCGCTTAAGATCACGCAATGCGATTCGAAGGGGCGGGCCGCCCCGATGAAATAAATTTCATTATCACGTCAGCAAAAACTCGTGTATTTGACGGCTAAAATGGCGAGCTTTTGCCGCGTTGGATGACTGCCGTCATTGAGACGGACTTTCACGTCCCGAACGGCAAGCCTCAATCAAAAGCGCTAATGCCGAACCGTCGGCACGCCCTCATAGGGTGCCTTGATGCCCTTGGTCGAGTACGTACTCCGCCGGCCCTATACGGTTATCGCCGGGTTGATTCTTCTCTGTATCCTGGGCGTCGGCGCCGCGCTGCGCATGCCAGTCGACATTTTTCCGGAAATCAATATCCCCGTGGTCAGCGTCGTCTGGACCTATAGCGGGATGAGCGCCGTCGATATTCAGAACCGCATTCTAACCTTTCACGAGCGCCAGCTTGCGTCCCTGGTCGACGACATCAGCCGGATCGAGGCCACGAGCTACTATGGCGTGGGAGTCGAGAAGGTCTTTTTTCACGAGGGGGCCGACGTGTCGCGCGCGATTTCGCAGTTGGCGAGCAGCGCACTCGTCGTATTGAAATACATGCCGCCGAATATCACGCCGCCGCTGGTCTTGCGGTATGGCGCAACGGATGTGCCGATCATTCAGCTCGGACTTTCTAGCGATTCCTTGACGGACACCAAGCTGAACGATCTCGGCCAGAACATTATCCGCCCTAGTCTCGCGGTCGTCCATGGGGCGCAAGTCCCCTATCCCTATGGCGGCAAGCCGCGGGTCATAATGGTCGATCTCAACCTGCCGGCGCTTGAAGCGCGCGGTTTGTCCGCGGAAGACGTCGCCCGCGCTCTACAACAGCAAAACGTGATCCTGCCGTCCGGTGATGTGAAAATGGGCCGAAAGGATTACACGCTCGTGACGAACAATAGCCCCGACCTCATCTCTGCCGTCAACCAGTTCCCGGTGAAGGAGGTCGCCGGTCAAGTCGTGTTCGTGCATGACATCGCGCACGTTCATGATGGCTATCAGATTCAAACCAATTCGGTTGCCGTCGATGGCGAGCCAGGCGCGTTGATGATGGTGCGCAAGACGGGCGGCGTTTCGACCTTGGCGGTGATCAATGGCATCAAAAAGGCCCTCCCCTATGTCAAGAAACTCCTGCCTGCGGGCGTCATCATCAAGCCGATTTTCGATCAATCGGTTTTCGTCAAGGCGGCGCTCAACAGCGTGCTCATGGGCGGGACGATGGCAGCCGGATTAACGGCGCTCATGATTCTGCTGTTTCTTGGCAATTGGCGGTTGACTCTGATCATTCTGGCCGCGATTCCGCTCTCGATCATCACGGCCGTTCTGGTGCTCTATGTCGGCGGCCAGACGCTGAACACGATGACCCTCGGCGGCTTTGCGCTCGCTGTCGGCATATTGGTCGACAATGGCACGGTCGTCATCGAGAACATCGAGCGTCACGTGAAGCTGGGCGAGCCGTTGATTGAGGCGATCGTGACGGGCTGTGGCGAGGTCGGAACTCCGACCATGCTCTCGACACTTTCCATTTCCATCGTCTTTGTGCCGGTATTTTTGCTTAAGGGGACGGCCAAATATCTTTTCTCGCCAATGTCGCTTTCCGTCTGCGTCGCGCTGATGGCGAGTCTTGTCCTGTCCTTCACTTTGGTCCCGGTTTTATTCAAATATCTCATGCGCTCTTCGGTCGAGCAGCATCGCCAGGATCAGCAATTGGCTTCGGCACAGCACCAGAGATTCAACCCGTTCGGCGCCACTCATCGCGGATTCGAGAAAGGATTCAGCCGTTTCCGCGACGGCTATCGCAATATCGCCGCCTTTTGCGTTGCGCGTTCCAGCATCACCAGCGCCTTCTTCATCCTTCTGATCGGCATATCCTTGCCGCTTTTCCCGCATCTCGGCAGGGATTTTTTCCCTCGGGTTGACGCCGGTCAGATGCGGCTCCATGTGCGCGCCCCGCCGGGAACTAGAATCGAGACAACACAGCGTTATTTCGCTGAAGTCGAAAGCGCGATCCGTCAAATCGTGGGCCAAGAGCAGATAGATGTCATCCTCAACAATATTGGTCTGCCTTACAGCGGGATAAATATCGCATTGAGCGATGCGGCCACTGTCGGCCCGATGGACGGCGAGATCCTCATCTCGCTCAAGAAAAAGCGCAGCTCGACGCCTGCTCTTGTCGCCAAGCTGCGGCGCGAGCTGCCGCGGCGCTTTCCCGAATTGACGTTCTTCTTTCAGGCCGCCGATATTGTTGATCAAGTATTGAATTTCGGCCTGCCCGCGCCGATCGACATCAGAGTTGCCGGGCCGGATAGCGATGCGGCTTATGCGCTTGCCGCGAAGATTGCACACGATATTAACCGTATTCCGGGCGTGGTGGATTCGCGCGTGTTCCAGGTGCCCGACGCCCCGGCCCTCACCGTCGATGTGGATCGCACGCTTGCGCAGGAACTCGGCATCACCGAGGGCAATGTCGTCCGGAATCTGCTTGTGACGGTAAATTCGAGCGGCCAAATCTCTCCCAATTTCTGGGTCGATCCGCGGAATTCCGTCAGCTATCCCCTGGTGGTGCAATCACCGACTTACCGCGTGAACTCGACACAGGATCTCGAGACCGTGCCGGTGACGACGCCAATCGGCGCGAGCGCTCCTGCAATGCTCATGAGCGTCGCGAAGATTGGGCGTGGCATTGTGCCGATCGTCGCGTCGCAGCTCAACATCTTGCCGGTTTTCGACGTCAATGCCGATGTGCAGGGGCGCGATCTTGCTTCGGCGGCGGCTGAAATCGGGAAGGTGCTCGCCGCAAACCGGCCGCAATCCGCGATAAAGGTCTCGCTCAGCGGACAGGTTGAGACCATGCTTGAGAGCTATAACGGGCTGTTCTCCGGAATGGGCTTCGCAGTCGTTCTAGTCTATCTTCTTCTCGTCATTAATTTTCAAAGCTGGATTGATCCGCTCATCGTTCTCACAGCGACGCCCTTTGCGTTGAGCGGGGTGATATGGATGCTGTATCTCACCGGAACGCACCTGAGCGTGCCTGCCTTGATGGGGTCCTTGATGTGCATCGGTCTAGCCACCGCGAACAGTATTCTTGTCGTTACATTCGCCAATCAGCGCATGGAAGCGGGTGTCGAAGCGACCGCCGCCGCCATTGTTGCGGGCTTCACGCGGCTCCGGCCGGTGTTGATGACCGCGGGCGCGATGATTTTGGGCATGAGCCCGATGGCGCTCGGCGTGGGCGAGGGGGGCGAGCAGAACGCCCCGCTGGCGCGCGCGGTCATTGGCGGGCTTCTCTTCGCCACTTTTGCGACCTTGATTTTTGTTCCTGTTATGTTCAAAATGATGCGCCGGGAGCGCGGAGCCCCGGTCACGTCCCTTTCGTCCAGGTGAACGCCCGCTCAAGCCAACGGGGATCATGATGCCGACCTTGGATATCGAGGATCAGGAGGCAGTGCCGGTTGGCGACAGTCCAGGGCTGACCAGCTATTCGCCGGGCACGCCGCGGAGATTGCTTCTCCTCGCTATAGCGGTTGCACTCGCGCTGGCCAGCGGGTTTCTTTTCGTGCACCACGAAAAGACGGGGGCGCAGGCCAGCTTGGGCTCCTTGACCGAGCAAGAAGCGGCGGCGGAACCTCGCGTGGACGTGGTCACGGTTGGGCCCCCGTCCGGGCCGGCGTTCCTTTTGCTTCCGGGTCAAACCGCGGCCTGGTTTGAAAGCACGATCTACGCGCGGGTAAATGGTTATGTCGAGAACTGGTTCGTCGACATCGGAGATCATGTCACGAATGGACAGACGCTCGCGACGATCGACACGCCTGAGCTTGACGCCGAGCTCAATGCGGCTAAGGCTAAGCTTAAGGCAAGCGAGGCCCAAGTAGTGGTCAAGGAAGCTCAGCTCGAGTTCGCCAAGACCACCTATGAACGGTGGCGAAGTTCCCCGAAGGGAGTCGTGTCGGAACAAGAAACCGCGGACAAGAAAGCGCAAAACGCCGAGGCTGTTGCCCAGCTCAATGCTGCGCAGGCGCAAGTCGGGCTCGACCAGGCCGAGGTGGACCGTCTCTCTGCGCTCGAAGGGTTTAAGCAGGTCAAGGCGCCTTTCGATGGAATCATCATTCAGCGCAGCATCGACATCGGTAATCTTGTGACAGCCGGCAGCACCGCGAGCACATCGCCGCTTTATAGAATCTCGAAAAATGATCCCATGCGGGTTTTTGTCGATGTGCCGCAGAAGGCCGCAGCCCAGTTGATGTCGGTCGGCACCCGAGCTGTAATTACCTCCGACTATCGCCCGGACCAGCATTTCGAAGCCAAGGTCACACGCACGGCGAATGCGATCAATCCGGAGTCTCGCACTGTGCGTGTGGAGATCGATGTCCCGAACCCCAACCGCGCGCTTATCCCCGGGATTTATGTGCAGGTGAACTTCAAGCTCCATACCGTTGGCCTGATCCAAGTTCCGGCGGCGGCTCTAGTGTTCCGGGCGAAAAGTCCGCAGGTCGCCGTCGTCGGCGAAAACGGCGTGATTGCAATCAAGGATGTGACAATCGCGCGCGACGACGGGAACGTCGTAGACATCAGCTCCGGTCTTTCGAAAGGCGGCAAGGTCGTGCTCAATCTGAGCGACGCGATCGTGGCGGGCCAGAAGGTCAAAGCAAATGAAATCGATATAGGACCCGCGAACAATCGAACGGCGGCGCCCCATTGACTTGTTCCGCGTGAATGTTACCGGACTGGAATTTCAAGCGTGATTAAACATCTGGGCATGCTGGGGCTTGCCGCTGGCCTGGCCGGTTGCGCCGTTGGGCCCGATTACGCTATGCCGGATATCGCAGTGCCGGACACCTTCCTCAGGCAGCCGGTTAAGATCGGGCAGAAAGCTTCCCGGACATCAAAAGTCGATCTTGCCGAATGGTGGCGATCCTTGCGCGATCCGGAGCTCGATTCGCTCGTCAGCCGTGCGATCGAATCCAATCTCGATCTCGAAATAGCGTTGACGAGGCTTCAAGAGGCGCGGACGCAAGAGCTTGTGGTGATCGGCGAGGCGCTTCCGGCGGCAGGAGGGAGCGGGGGCGGCGGCATTGGCACGGGATCAGATCTTACGCGTGGCCGCGCTTCAGAAGAGCTTAGATCGGCGGAAAACAGAACGAATCTTTCCAGCATCAACGAAGCGGGCGGCTTCGATGCGGCCTGGGAAATCGACGTTTTCGGCAAGTTCCAGCGTGAGCTGGAGGCCGCGACTTATGACGCCGAGGCGCTCGCCGACGCGCGAGACTGGACATTGGTGACGGTTGCCGCGGATGTGGCGCACGCCTATCTCGACATGCGGGCGTTTCAAAGGGAGCTTGCCGTCCTGCGGAAAAACATTGGAGTGGCCCAGGGCGGTTACGATTTCGCGAAGGCGCGCGCGCAACGCGGGATCGCCAACGATCTCGATGTTGCCTTGGCGGAGCGGCATTTGGCGAGGCTGCAGGCGGGTGTCGCACCGCTTGAGGCACAGGTGGCTGCGAGCCAACACGTGATTGCGGTTCTGCTCGGTCAGTTTCCGGAGGATCTTGCCAAGGAACTGGCGCGCCCAGGTAAGCTTCCGGCACTCCCGGTGAATATACCGGCCGGGTTGCCGATTGAACTGTTGCGCCGGCGTCCCGACATCCATGCCGCTGAACGCCGGCTTGCCGCGGCCACGGCGCGCATCGGCGTCGCAACCGCCGACCTTTTTCCGCGACTGATCCTCAGCGGCGCGCTCGGCGCCCAAGGCGGGCCACGCTCATCGTCGGCAATTCCAATTACATTGATTGGGGCAGCCGGTCCGTCGGTCTATTGGCCCCTGCTTGATTTCGGCACGCTCGATGCAAAAGCCGATATCGCCGACTTGCAAGCACATGGAAATTTGGTCAGCTACAAGCAGACAATACTGACCGCCGTCCAACAAGTCGACGACGCGATCGCTGCCTACAGGGCCGAACAGGAGCGTTTAAGGAATCTCGATCGCGCGCTCGCGGGGGCCCGCCAAGCGACCAAGCTTGCGACGGAGCGATACGATCGCGGCTTGACCGATTATCTGAACGTCCTCGACGCCGAGCGGGAAGAATTCGATCTTGAAGAACTATACGTCATCGCTCAGCAGAACGCCGCCACGCAGCTCATCAAGCTATATAAGGCGCTTGGCGGCGGTTGGGAGCTCCATGAATTTGTCCCGCCAATCAAGCAACCGCAGCCCGCCATCATCGCGGCTGCCAGACGCCTGCTGGCGCCAAGCGAAGGCCACTAGCAGTCTGCCGGACTTAACGGACGGCGGCGGCATGCGATGGATTTAGCGCATTGATTCTCGCATGATGACGGGCGCTGGCCGATGAGCAACGTCCGCGCGATGGACCGGCGGACCGGTTTCCGTGGCCGCCGCTGGGAGGCGGGACGGCTGAACGATGACTCTCGCGTCCTCTCGCATCCGCCTCACGATGGAAGCCGGGGGAGCACCCGCGGAGGCACGCTGCGGCTCGCTTCGGCGTCCGGGGAAACACGGCGTCGTCCAAAGGAGGCCTTCGTGGCGGAGCACGGCGGCGCTCATGGCAGCCTGTCGCGCAGACGGAAATCCGTGATTTAGCGACCGCGACCATGCCGAATGCCGCCAGAACCCCGCTACTTTGCGATTCCTGCTGCTTCCCCGACTCTCGCGCCTGGGCGGGAAGCAAAAAACGCCCCGAAAGAACATTTCATGCATCTAATTTCATTTAGAGTGCGACCTGAGAGACAGGTGACATTTCGTACCGGACACATGGGCAATGGCGAGAGAGACGGGACTTGAACCCGCGACCTCCGGCGTGACAGGCCGGCGCTCTAACCAACTGAGCTACTC
>JBATYB010000208.1:0-11920 GCA_049673825.1 Methylocella sp.
CCCTCGACCTGCGGCAACGGTTTCGCGGCGTCTGGCGAAACTATGATCGCAGGCGCGAGGCTGCGGGCTGCGCGGCTTTCCGGGCTGCCCCGGCGATGTCCCAGCGGGTCTTAAAAATCGTGTCGCAAATGCTCGGAGAGCCGAAACCATCGCTGAAGCTGACATTGCTTCGGCGATGATGCTCGCCATGTGCTTTGCTAGTCACCAGATGGGAAAGCCAAGCCAGCGGTTGTAGCCTGGAACCGGACCGATCGGGCCGCCGCAAGCAAACCGCGAAATCATATCCCGAATGTTCATAGAGGCCCCCGATCGCGCCGAGACTGGCGACGGTAAGGTGAAACAAAACATCGGCTCCCGCTCCAATGAGCGCCAGCGGCACAAGATAAGGCAGGACAATCTCGAGAAAGAAATCCGCCGGACTCATGTAGCAGGCGCTAATGGCTTTGCTGGCGCCGGTCGAGTGATGCACGCTGTGTCCGAGCTTGCGGATCAAGCCCGGCCGATGCAGCACAAAGCGGTGGAAAACATATTGGACAATGTCGTGCCCAATGCCAATGAGGGCCAGTCCGGCGAGAAAATGCCAAACGCTCAGATGCGGCGCGCCGCTGAATGCCAGCCCCATGTACTGTACCGCAACCATGGCCGGAAGCAGGACCAGAATTTGATTGAAGAGCACGCGCGGCAACAGCTCGAAATAGCCAAGCCGGTCGATGTCGCGCACCTTGACTGACGCGAGCGCTTCCGTCCGGTCGCTCCACTCGAAAAATAGCCCTACGCCATGAAAGACGGCCATCTGGACCGCCCATGCGAGAACCGAGAGCGGCAGCCACCAAGGGCCATTGGAGTCCAAGTCGAGCATGTCCTTTCGCGCCCCGGGACGATTCACCCGATCCTAGCATTTTGCTGCAAATTACGGCGAATCTTTATGCACCGATGCTCTGGTCAGCGGGCCGGGTTCCCGCATCGGAAAAGCAGCGCGAGACCAAACTATGCAACTCAATTTTTTTGACAAATGATGACACAAGATGTCTGAAACCTGTCCTAAAAAGTAAAACTGACCGGCCTTGGCATTCGGGAGGTGCGTCACGCCGCCGCCGGACCGGCCGATGGCCCAGGCGGCGCGATGGTATTCAAGCAAGCGGTGTGCCCTCTCCCGCGGGATTTTTCCCCAGACCGGAAATCACCTTCATCGGCACGCCGCGCAAAGCCAGCCAAGCCTTGACCGGCCATCGCCCGAGAAGCGGCGCGATCGAGCTGTAGCATTTTACCAGGGCGGCCGCGGCGCGGGAACGGCGCGCCCAACGTGGCGCGCCGGGATCCGGATTTTTGCAGTCAAGCCGCCAAAGCAGCCAGAGAAACTCGATCCATATAAAATTGTGTTGTCCGACAAAACGATAGGCGTGCGCGACCACGTGATCCACCAAGGCCGCTCTTGCTTTCGCAATGCTATCCCCGGCGCCGCCCGGCTGATAGCAAAGAACATGATTTAATTGCGGCCGTTGCGAAAATACATTGCCGCCGTGCAGGCGATAGACCGCGACGGGAGCGTCGATCAAGACGCTGCCGCTGACAGCGTTGATTCCGAGGCAAAAATAGAGATCCGTGCCGGTCTTCAGATTTTGCATCGCCGGATTGTCGGCAAACAGGCAAAGCGCGTCGCGGCGAAAGCAATTGCCGGACGTAGGCGACCAGACCCATTGATTGGTCAGGCCCACAAAGCGAATTGTTTCCAGCACGCGACGGTCGAAATTTTCCGGCGGCCATGTCTCCCCGAATGGGTGCCGATAGGGCCGCATCGCGCGAGGCTTGATCCCCCGGCCGGTTTTCATCACCCGGCTGAAAGCGTGCTCCGTGCCCAGGACCACCTGATCGCCCGAAACCTGGAGCATGTCGCCGGAGGTGAACCCGGCGTGAATGCGCAGCGAAAGATGGACGAAGACATGAGTCTCGGCGCCATTGGGAAGCAGAAGATCGTCGGCGTCGAGAAAGATGACATACGGACCGGCCGAAGCGGCAAATCCCTCGAGCGCGGCCCGCGTTTGCCCGCCGTTGTCCGCGCGGCGGATAATCTTCACATCAGCATAACGCGCCTCGATCGCACGCAACACCGGGCCGCTCTCGTCGGTAGAGGCATTGTCGACGACGATACATTCGATATTTGGATAGGTCTGGCCAAATACGGAGTCGACGGCGGCACGCAGAAAACGTCCGTAATTGAAATTGATTACAATGACGCTGACCAACGGCAGGCGAAGGAATTTTTTCCTTTCGCCGGATTCTCTATAAGAAATGCTCCCTGAGGGCTCCATCGTGCCGCCGCGCAAACGAAACCCATCGCCCGTTTCCTCGTCCAAATGCAATGCCTCCGCTTCGCGGATCGAGGCCAAGGTTCAGCCTGCCAGCAAGGTAACCGGCATTTGACAATCTCGATATCGCCTTGGCAAGTGGGCAAGCGGTCTTGGCAGGGAATCGCTCGAAAAAGAGGCGGATCGCGGGTTGGCACTTTCCGGCTCCACTGGGTGATGGATGGCGTTTCCCACGACGATCTCATGCGGCTGCACACGGATCATGGCTTAGCCAACATAGCCATCATCCGCCATATCGCCCTCAACCTCATCCGCGCCATCAAGGATGAGGCGAGCCTCAAGATCCGTCGAAATACCGACTGACGGGAGAATGACTATCGCTTCAGCGCCATCACTCGGAGCTGGACATGGGCTGCAAGCGATTCCCCTGGCGATTCCAGTCTTGCGTGATATACGAGCCTTTTGTTGTTCGAGCAGAGTTGGACCCCCTGTGAAGGTTGTCATTTTGGCCGGGGGGCGCGGCACGCGGGCCTCGCCTTTCACCGAGTACATGCCTAAACCGATGATGCCCGTGTGCGGCAAGCCAATCGTCGCGCGCGTCATGGAGATCTTCGCGCTGCAGGGCCATGCGGATTTCATCCTCTCGGTTGGCTACCGGAAGGAAATCATTGTCGACTACTTCGAAACCCGCCGCTCTGACTGGCGCGTGACGATCGTCGACACGGGCGAGGACGCCGATACGGGAGCTCGCGTCGAGCGTTGCCGTCATCTCCTCCGGGAAACTTTCATGGTCACGTACAGTGATGGCATCTGCGACGTCAATCTCGCCGATTTATTGGCGTTTCACCAAACCCATCCCGGGCTGGCGACCGTCACCAGCGTGCCGTTGACATCCCAATATGGGACGATTGAAGCCGATGGCGCTGGACGAGTTCTGGCGTTCCGGGAGAAGCCGACGTTACCCGGCCATTGGATCAACGCCGGCTTCATTATCGTCGACCCGGCTGTTTTCGAATTCTGGCAAGGGGAGAATCTAGAGCGGGAGGTTTTGCCGGCCCTTCAACAGCGAGGAATACTTTATACCTTCCGGCACAACGGCTTTTTCAAATCCATGGATACGCACAAGGACCAGCAGGAACTTGAGCAAATCTACGAGCAAGGGAAAATTCCATGGCTGCAGCCGGCCACTGCATGACTTCGTCACCCGCGCGCGATCTTTGACGAGATGCACGGCAATGGGTGAACCGACCGCGTTCTGGCACGGCCGCAACGTCTTCGTGACCGGCTCGGGCGGCTTCCTCGGGGCTTGGATGCTCAAGGAGCTACGCGCGCGCGGAGCCTTCGTCGTCGGATTGATGCGGGATCAACCGGGCGGCGCATCTTACCCTCTCCATCCTGACGCCGAACCTGACTTTGTGGTCCACGGGTGCCTCGAGGATTATGAGTGCCTGCTCCGGGCCCTCAACGAGTACGAGATCGAGACCGTGCTGCACCTTGCGGCCCAGCCGATCGTGGGCACCGCATATCGCAATCCTCGCTCGACATTCGAGGCAAACATCCGGGGGACATGGAATCTCCTCGATGCTTGCCGCGAGATCTCCACCGTGAGGCGGATTATCGTCGCTTCAAGCGATAAGGCCTACGGCAACGCAGAGCGCTTGCCGTATGACGAATCGATGCCGCTGCTGGGCCGCCATCCTTACGACGTGTCCAAGAGTTGCGCCGACCTGATCGCGCAAAGCTATCACCTGACCTATGGGCTGCCGGTGTGCATCACGCGGGCAGCAAATTTCTACGGCGGCGGAGACCTGAATTTCAGCCGGATCATACCGGGAACGATTCGGTCGGTGCTCAACGGCACTTCCCCCGTTCTGCGCAGCGACGGCACGATGATCCGCGACTACATCTATGTCCGCGACGTTGTCGCGGCCTATCTGCTGCTCGCCGAAGCCATGGACGACGAGAAATTCTGGGGGCAGGCCTATAATTTCAGCCTGGAAATGCAACTTTCCGTGCTTGAGATGACCAAGAAAATTCTCGCCGTGATGGGCCGGGCCGATCTGCCGCCCGTTATTCTCGGCGAGGTCAAGGCGGAAATCCCGGTGCAGTATCTTTCCGCCGCGCGCGCCCGGCGCGAGCTCGGCTGGGTCCCCCGGTTCTCGATGGAGGATAGCCTCACTGAAACAGTGGATTGGTATAGAACCTATTTGAGCAATGCCGCGACCTCACGTGCGTGAGCGGCGCGGGGACTTGGCAAATTTCCGCGCGGGCGCTCCTTGCAGGGCGACTCCGCGGAACTCTGGTGGTGCAGCGCGGCACTGGTGTTGGAAACCAGTGCTCCGGCTTTTGTGCTTTTAGCCCTGGCAAGCAATTGGAAAGGCAGTTTCGGATTTGACGTTTTCCAAGGCAAAACGCGACGTAACGTTCTTGAGCGGGATTGTTTCGATCAGACGCTTATAAAAAACATCGAAGGCCGCGGCATCGGGCACAACGACACGCAAGCCGTAATCGATGCCGCCCGCCATGCGATAGCACTCCATGACTTCGTCCATTGCGGCGATTTCGGCGGCGAAGCGCGCAATTGCCTTGCCGGAATGATCACCCACCTGGACCGAAACGAAGGCGGTTAATCCGAGCCCGAGCTTCACCGGATCGAGCAGCGCGATGCGCCGCTTGATCATGCCTGACGCGTTGAGCCGGTGTAGCCTTTTCCAACATGCGGCTTGCGAAAGTCCGACCTGCGTGGAGGTTTCGCGAATCGACAAGGAGGCGTCTTTTTGGACGATGCGCAGAATCCGCCTGTCGATCATATCCATGGCGTTTCGTTTGTTCATTTCACATGATCCCGGGCGCGAGAATTTAAGTCTATAGACTTTATCGTGTAATGAGGTATTACTATTTAAAGCTTGGCTTCGCAAGCTGAGCCGGAGCATAGCCGGCTAAAATCGAGCAGGCAGGTCAGTCGCGCCGGATCGCAGGGCTTTTGGCTAAGCCGGCGGCCTTATCGGCTTTTGGGCGCGCCGGACGCGGCATTTTCCCCGGCCAAGCCACGATATGGTCAGGATAGTCGGCGAGTTTGACTTCGTTTTCCGGCACATTGACGCGCCCTCGCGCAGAAACCCCCGCCTCATGCACGCTCGTTTGCGATCCGGAGACGAGAGGATGCCACCAGGCGAGATCGCGTCCCTCCGCGATCAGCCGGTAGGCGCAAGACGGCGGCAACCAGCCGAGCGTCCGGACCTTGTCCGGGGTTAATTTGATGCAATCATGCACCCTGCGGCGGCGGTGCGCATAATCGGCGCAGCGGCAGGTGCCCGGGTTAAAGAGCTTGCAGGCGACGTCGGTGAAGTGAATTTTGCCGCTCTCCTCGTCTTCAAGCTTGACGAGGCAGCAGCGGCCGCATCCGTCGCAGAGACTTTCCCATTCCGCCGGTGTGAGCGCTTCGAGCGGTTTTCGCTTCCAAAATGGTGCTTCGTCCGCACGCTTTGCCGTCCCTTGCGGGTTTGCCGCGAAGTCATTTCCGCCAGATGCGGCGAGTTTGCTGCGCGAGGATGGTGGCGGCATCAGGTCTGCCTATCCGGGGATCAAAGCGGCCAGCCTCCCTTGCGCTTCGCCATCGCAATCGTCAAGAAGGATGGGTGGAGCAATTTCCGTCGGGGGCCGCGATCAACAGCCGGTTATGCTCCATGGTTTCCGGCGATGCCTGCTACTCGTGCTTCGGATCGGCCCGCAAGGAGGCCGCCATCCGCGCTTGAAAGCGATGCTGTTTGTCGAGAAATACGCGCAGCTTGACGCCGGACGGCGTCTTGCCGGGCCGCAGGATGACCGCGACAGGGCGGCTTCTTTTGGTGTCGTAGAGATGGACCGGCGGGTCCTTCAACGATCTCAGGATGAGAAAGGCGTTCGTCATTATGCGCGTTGAACAGCGACAATTGCTGATGCCCATGCGCAACATCGCGAGTGTCATCGATGGCGAGCGTGACAAACGCGGGCCTGCGAGCGTAGGACGCCGTCCATTGATCGACCATCGCCCAGGTAAGGCGGATCGTATCTTTCGGCGAGGGTGCGTTTCCAATCGCGACAGTGTCGGCTGCGAACACAGGTCCGAGCCCGTGTCGGGCAATTGCCCGCGGGCGAGCTCGAACGCGGGATCGGGGCATAGAAAATCCAGATCGCCGGCGTCCTCGTCGCCACGTGAGAGGGAGAAGCTGCGGGCGCGGATCATCTCGGCGAGCGTGTGAGGAATCCGTGCGGGATCGCGACGGCCGGGACAGCAGCGCGCCGATTTATCGGCGATGCCCAGACGCCGTTCGGCCATCGCCAGCAAACTGGCCCCGCCATCCGACGTGCGGCGACTGCCATCGAATGCAGCGGTGACTTGCTTGCGCGAACCGGCTGGAAACGAGAACCGCGGGAGATTACCGTTGATCACGGCAAGCGGGGCGGGCGCGATGGAAGGGTGACGACGCCGCTGGTAGGATGTCAGGTTGTTTTCAAGATAGGAGTCTCTATCACACGGTCTGCAAGAATTTTGCACTACGCAAGAAATGCTTGTATAGTAATCATTTCTTGTCAATTTTGACCCCCCAAGGCTTGAGCGAGGCGATCCGATTTGTAACGAGCCCAATGGCAGTTAACCAAGCGAAGCCGATCACACGGGGCCCTCCGGAGACGGAACCATGACGGAAAATCTTGGAAGTTGTTTGCGCTTCCTGACGACAGCAATTCCATCGAAGAATTGAATACTCTCGATGTCGGGCATTGACTTGAAATTGTTAAGTCCTTTGGTTCGATAATGCTTATGAATTTCATCGATTTTATCTTTCAAGAACTCAATCGCCGTGCCTTGTTTCTTCAGGCCGCCTTCAAATAACGGCCAGTAAGAGTTTTGCAAATCCTCTATGATGTAGGACCCGCCATCGCTGAGAAGGGGAAACAACACATCGAAACTGGCGCGCTGATGGCTCGCGACGTGCGAGCCGTCATCCAGTATTACGTCTATCCCGCCCATCTCGCTGACGACGCTTCGAAGAAATTGAGGGTCAGTTTGAGAGCCGATCCGGACGCTTGCGGACTCCCCGTCGCAACCAGCGCAGCTCGGGTCGATATCGATGCCAAAGATCACGGCTTCGTGGCCGAGGAACTTGCGCCAGAGCCCCAATGAACCGCCCTTGGATACGCCGATTTCGAGCATTTTTACTTCGGACCCGACATAGGGCGCCAGCACTTGATCATATACGGCGAAGTAGTGAAGCCATTTGTGAATTATTCGGCCCTCGTTTGCGAAAAAGATGTCGGCCGAATGTCCCCGGTAGAGGGACCTGAACTCATCGTTGGCTTCCGCGGCGAAGTCGCTGACGGACGGCAAACGCGAGGGAAGGCGGCGGCGCAAATAGTACTCGACACGTTTAAGGAAGGTTTGCATTCTTTTTCCTGGTCCGGAAATGTTTCGCTGAAGATAGATGTGGACAATGACTCTGGCTACAACTGGTCGTCCTCATCCGACACTTCCCTCCTCAAATTCCCGCCGTCTTCGGCTTCGCGACATCACCGGCGCGCGCAAGGAATGCACGCTTGCGGCGATCGTGCACAATCCCCGCAAGATCGTCGGGCTGATCGGCCTCTCGCCCACGGGAGTGTATACCGCCGTCAATGTGCAAAATGGTAGAATTCTGCACCGAAATTCGGCCATTGATATTGCGGGGCTTTCTTGGTGCATAATTCCAGTGCAAAAATATTCCTTCGTTTAAGGCCAGGGTATTGCTTGTGACAGACGCGATCAAGCGGCGGCTCGGGAATTTCGCGTGCCAACCTTGATTCGAGCGTAACTTACCCCGGGGCCACCTAATGGCAACGGGCCGTACCGTCGAGTCGGCGCCGCGGCCCTTCCAAAATCGCTTCGGGAGGTTGATCTTACAAGATTGAAGGAGGACAGCTGTCCTAAGGCCGGAGTATGGTATCGGAGTAAAATTGAGGGAGAATGACCGGGCGTTTGCCCCCACCCGGGCCGCATGCTAACGAATTGCCATGCCCGAGCCGATTTCAATTCGCCCATCCGCGGCCGCGATACCATCACGTTTGAAGCTTTGGGCAGGGCGGATTTCTTGGGCGGCCACGGCGCCGTTAGTCCTATTCGTCGGACGTTTCGGCCGCACCTTTCTTCTGTCCCGCCTTCTCGCGCCCGCCGAGTTCGGCATAACCGTCGCCATTACGATCGTCATAACTACCGCGGAACTTGCAACCGACGTTGGGCTCCAACATTTTATCCTCTTGAAGCCGGCCGCCGACGCGCCCCGGGCCTTGGCGGCAGCCCACGCCCTCCAGATTGTTCGGGGTCTCCTACTGTCCGCGGCGATAGCGGTGCTCGCAGGTCCCGCGGCCACGTTTTTCGGCGTTCCCCAAGCAGTGGCCAGTTTCGAGTTTGTGGCGCTCGTTCCGCTGGTGCGTTCATTCGGGCACCTTGGCATCCAGCAGATTCAACGTGATTATAATTCCCGCCCGGCGGCCCTGGCCCGCACGGCATCCAACGCCGCCGGGCTGGCAGTCGCGGCACTCGCCGCGGCCACCATCCTGCCGGACCACCGCGTCATCGTTTTAGCCTTGTTGGTCCAGACGACGGTTGCCGTCGCCGCCAGCCATATCCTTGCGCATGCGCCAATGCGGGTCATCCCGGATCGTGAAGCGCTGCGCCAGATTCTAGCCTACGGCCTACCTCTGATGCTCAATGGCGTAGGGCTCGCCATACTCGCGCAGGCCGATCGGATCGTCGTCGGGCGCTTTTTCGGTATGCACATTCTTGCCGTTTACGCGGTGGCTATGGGTCTTGCCGTGGCGCCGCTTTCCCCCCTCTTCCAAGTAATCGGCACTCTGGGCCTTTCAATGCTGGCTCGCAGCCGAGACACTCCGAAGCGCCATTTGGAAAACTATCTCTGGCTGGCCTGGTTTTTCGCGTTCCTCGCCTTCGGCTATGCGGTGTTTATAGGATTGACGTTAGATGTTCTGATACCGTTCGTGTTCGGCAAAGCCTACGCAGTGGGAACCGATGCGGTGATCCTTATTTCCGCGATCGTGTTTGTGCGAATTCTGCGCGGCGCATCGACCGCGGCTCTTTTAGCGTCAGGCGCGACGACGAGATTGACGCTGGCCAATCTGATGAGCGTTTTCGGGATCGCCGCCGCCGCCGCGCTGGCGCGGGTTCATCCGTTTTTGACCTCGGTTTTGGCCGGCGTCCTTTTCGGAGACATTCTCACTGCGGTTCTTTTACTATGGGGAAGCATCGCGCTCCTACCAAGCGGGAAAGGCTCGCTTTGGCGGTGTCTTGCGGTGGCCGCTGCCGGCATCGGGATCTTGACGACGAGGCTTAGCCTCTTGCCTGATCCCACTTGGACCAATCGAGGTATTGTGGGCGCTTCTTGCGCATTGCCGGCGGCTATCCTGGGGTGGGGCGTCTTGTCGCAATGGCGTCTGCGTGAAATGACTTGAAGCAAGCTGCTTTCCTCGTATTTAGCGCGAACGGGGCCGCGAAAGGCGTGCTCACCGGCGGCGGCGCCGACGGAAAGCGGCTTGGCACCGGCGACATGGCGGCGGACATCGTCGATTGCAACGCCGCGTTTCTTATTGTCGCCATTCCGCGGATTAGATTTTCAGAAGTCGAAATCGGCGGCCTTGCCCAATTCCGTCTGTCCGGCGAACGCACCGAGCGCGCGAGCACGGTTGTGTCCGTCACCGGGCACGGCGATTTGGCCCAAGGCAAACATTATGTGGTCATGCCGCTCGACGAGCCCTCCGCCGTCATTGCCACGGTCGCCGTGCCGCGCACGGAAACGGCGCTCAGGAAAACGGCACCCATGAACGCCTGATCGGCCGTTCCGCGCGGGTGCTCTTGCCTGCTGCCGGCGGCGGTTTCATCGATCAAATTTTGCGCCGCGTATTTTAGGCGTTCCGCCGCTCGGTCCTTAAAGGTTCCGGATGATCGAGTTCAGCGCGTTTGGCCCGTTGTTGGCTTCGGCCGGTCTGATGCTCGTCATGTTCGCTGTCTTTGGGTGCGGCTCGAAGGTGTGCCGCGCGAGCGCCGCTGTGCTCTGCATCTTTTTTACGCTTCGCTATCTCTGGCGGCACGCAACGCTGGGAATACCCAACGGAGAGACCTTGCCTCAGCAGGCCTGGGCCTAAATATTCTTCCTGTTCGAAAGCACGGGCAACCCCAGCTCGATAATCGTCTATTTCTTCCTATCCCGCACCAAGGACAGATCGGCGGACGCGGATGCGGCGCAAAACTCGCCCCTCCTTGCCGCGCCGGTGGAGGTGTTCATCGTCACCTGAAACGAACCAGAATCGGTCCTTGAACGCACGATCGCCGGCGCGATGGCAATCGACCATCCCGATCTTCGCGTCTTCGTCGAAACAGCCACTCTTTTGATAGAAGGACGTCGCCGGCACGGCAAGATCGGTCACATCGCGAGCCCAAGAGGCTCTATTTTATCCCGCGCAAAGGTGTACTATCTCGCCCAAGCGAGCGGCTTGAAGCAGTTATTTTTGGGTTTTGCCCAAGGCTTGACGCAAACTGATGTATCGCGCCCATCCAAATGACGGCATTGCGTGGGTCACGGGAGCAAGTTCCGGCATTGGCCGCGCGGTGGCGCTCGAACTCGCGCAGCGCGGCTTTAAAGTTGCGGCGACGGCGCGCCGAGCCGCCGAACTTGAAGCCATGGCTGCGGAATCCCGCAATGTTTTCAGCTTTCCCGGCGATACGACGGACCGCGCGGCCATGGCCGCCATTGTCTCCGGCATCGAGGCGGCGCATGGTCCAATCGCGCTGGCCTTCCTTAACGCGGGCGTCTTTTTTATCGCCGAACGCGACGGATTTTCGGCCGGCCTTGTCTGGCGCACTTTCGAGATCAATGTCGGCGGGACGGTCAATTGCCTCGATCCCGTGCTCGCCGCAATGAAGCGGCGCGGAAAAGGCCAGATCGCTCTCACCTCGTCCCTGGCGGGCTACGGCGGTATCGCAGGGTCGTCGGCCTATGGTTCGGCCAAAGCGGCCCTGATCTACATGGCGGAAGCATTAAGACTCTCCTATGCGCGGGCGGGTCTCACCATCCAGGTCGTCAATCCGGGTTTTGTCCACACCGCGATGACCGCGCAAAATGATTTTGAAATGCCTTTCATCATGGGCGCGGATCGCGCGGCCAGAATTATATGTGACGGTTTCGAAAAAAACGGCTTTGAGATCATGTTTCCGCGCCGGCTTGCCTACGCTTTCAAGGCCATGTGTCTATTGCCTTATGCGCTTTTTTTCCCGCTCATGCGGCGCGCGGCGGAACGAGCGCGGCGGCAATCGGGAAACCTCCGTTCCAATGGAAACCCTTAAGCGACTTATTTGTAAACGCAATGCGTCGCGGAAGCGTCTCGAACTCTGGATTCCGGAATATGTATTCGGTGACGGCCCGGCGATCATCCCCGGGCGGCGCGGGCTGGGTTTGCCGGAAACCCCGGCGGCCGTCTGGGCGAGGCGTCCTCGCGCCGCAGCTTCCGCGCCACCTGGAAAACGTTGACGGCGAAGAGACCGACGAAAACGATCCCGGCGCCGCAAAGCACGAGATCGTAGGGCGAGA
>JBATYB010000209.1:0-2505 GCA_049673825.1 Methylocella sp.
GTCAAGGACATGCTTGCGAGCCGCGCGGGAGTTAGGCCCATGAGCGCCCGCGACGCGCTCAATCTCATGGAGGAAGCCCTGGCGGGTCCGGGCACGGCCCCCGAGGAGGCCGTTCTCGTCATTAGCGAGATGAACTGGACGACCGCGCGCGCCCATTTGCCGCTGCTGCAATCGCCGACGTTTAGCAGGCTCGTTCGCGCGGACGAGACGGCTGCCGGCGACTACCGTGGAAAGGTGGACATCCGCGCCCTGGTCGCGACGCTCCCCCTGGAAGAAGCGCGCAAGGAAATCATCGGCGTGATCGTCGAAGAAATCGCCCATATTTTGCGGCTCCCGCAAGAGAATTTGAACCGCGGCAAGCCGCTTGCCGATATCGGCCTTGATTCCCTGATGGCGGTCGAGTTGGCGGCCACCTTGGAGGAGCGCTTGACCTTCGAGGCTCCGCTCTCGACGCCGGCGAGCGGGTTCACCGTCACGGAATTGGCCGACCACATTCTCGGGCTTTGCATCAATCCAACGAGTGAGGAAGAGTCGCTCGCGCAAGGTCTCACGGATCGCCATCTCGGCAAGGGAATTGATCCCGCGGCCCTGCAAACGCTGACCGTCCTCGTTGAGGATCGGAGCCGCGATCTTACCCAGATTTTGCGCTAGGGCCTTCGGCGAAGGAGACACCTACCCGGCGATAAAACAATGAGACAAACAATGCCCCGGCCCTAATTGTCCGTAAGCAGTAGCTGGCCGGGGTGACGATTTTCGCCAAGATCGGATCCCAAAAGGACTCCCGAAAAAGGAATTGCGGAACACTTTAAAGCATGTCCTTAAAGAAGTTGCTCGCCTTTTTCGATTCCGATGTGCTCCAACGCTTTGAGATTGAGCTGCGTCCTTATCGATCAAACGGCGCCATTTGATCGGGACGCCCTCCGGATGTGAGCTTTCATGAAGACTGGAACCGCGCAATCTCTCTCCCAATGTGCGCGCACGCGGGTTTTCTCCAGGCGACAAGGGCCTCTCTTTTCAAGAATTGCTCTTAAGCCAATTCCCCGTCCGGCGCGCGCGTGAAGGCCCAATGATGGTTGTCCCCGTTGCGTTCGACATTACGAGGCTCGCCACGCGCGTGCTGAACCTTACGCCGAACGGGATCGACCGGATTGACTTTTCCTTCGCCCGCCATTTTCTCGACCCCGCGCGGCAAGACCGATTAGCAGTCATGATGACGCCGCTCGGGCCGCGCGCGATCGCGGCCGCGGCGGCGCGCGATATCGTGGAGGGGATTTCCATTCATTGGGGCGAGGAAGACAAGCCTGAGCACGATGAAAGCTATCGCAGGATTACCGCTTGGATCCGGGGTGAGGCCGCGCCGTCCTCCGCGGTTCACCGGATTGAGCGGGGACGTCCCCATCGCACGGCCGGACTTCTGCGATGGATCGGCGCGCACGGTCTTCCCCTCGGCCGCTCTCCTGTCGCCTCTCTGCCGGAGGGGGCGCGCTATCTCAACGTCAGTCAATTCCCGCTCTGGATCGCGCGCTATTTCTCCTGGCTGAAGGAGCGCCCGGATGTCAAAGCCGTCTTCTTCATTCATGATTTGCTGCCGATCGAGACCCCTGAGTATTTCCGTAAAGCCGAATACGAACGGCATGTGCGCCGGCTGATCAATCTGGCGCGTTTCGGCGCTGGGGCGATCGTGACGACAGAGGTCGTGAAAGCCGCGCTCAAGCGCCATATGGCGTCACTTGGCCGCACCGGCATGCCGATTCTTATTGCGCCTGCTCCCGTCGCGCCGATCTTTTGGCGGCGCGACCCGGTGGACCCGGCATTGGCGGACAATCCTTATTTCGTGACCTGCGGCACAATCGAGCCGCGCAAGAACCATCTCATGCTTTTGCACGTGTGGCGGGAACTCGTCCGCCGCGACGGCGCCACGGCGCCAAAACTTGTCTTGATCGGCAGCCGGGGATGGGAAAATGAAAATGCCGTCGATCTGCTCCAACGCTGCCGCTCGATCAGCGATCATGTCATCGAGGTCGCGGGCCTATCGACGCCGGGCCTGAAGCGGCTGCTCGACGGCGCCCGCGCGTTGCTCATGCCGTCCTTCGCCGAAGGGTACGGACTGCCGGTCGCCGAAGCCTTGGCGGCTAGCGTGCCGGTGATCGCCTCGGATATCCCGGTGTTCCGGGAAACCGCCGGCGGCCGCATCACGGCGGTGAGCCCGATCGACGGCAAAGGTTGGCTCGAAACGATTCGCGCCTTGGCCCGTTCCAATCGCCCGGAACGCCCGACAATCCGGGCGGAAAGCGAAACGTTTGAAGCAACGGCAGGAACGAACTATTTCGCCGAGGTCAGCGGCTTTCTGGAAACCCTATAAAAGCGGCCTATTGCCTAACCCCGGCGGCCGTCTGGGCGAGGCGTCCTCGCGCCGCAGCTTCCGCGCCACCTGGAAAACGTTGACGGCGAAGAGACCGACGAAAACGATCCCGGCGCCGCAAAGCACGAGATCGTAGGGCGAGA
>JBATYB010000210.1:0-7262 GCA_049673825.1 Methylocella sp.
TTGTTTTCCGAATTGGAGTATCGAGATCACGCGACCCGCGCGACTCTCGTTCTCGAGTCCGGCCGGGCGCCGCCACGCGAAATCGCCGAGAAAGTCGCACGCGATTGCGGCGTCCCAGGCGAAAATATCACCTTCATTTTTGCCCCCACGCAAAGTCTCGCGGGCAGCGTTCAGGTCGTCGCGCGCGTGCTGGAAGTCGCGCTGCATAAGGCGCATGAGCTCAAATTTCCGCTGGCGCGGATCGTCGACGGCTTAGCTTCGGCGCCGCTTTCGCCGCCGCATCCTGATTTTATTCAAGCCATGGGACGCACCAACGACGCAATCATCTATGGCGGCCAGGCGCACCTTTTCGTGACCGGACCCGCCGCGGAGGCAAAGGCGCTGGCCGAAAAGCTCCCAAGCACGACGTCGCGCGATTATGGCCGCCCCTTCGCCCAGGTGTTCAAGGCCTACAAAGGCGATTTTTATGCGATCGACCCGATGCTGTTCAGCCCCGCGCGGGCTATCGTGACCGCCGTTGAAACCGGCGAGACCTTCCACGCGGGCGGAATCGATCAAGCATTGCTCGATGTCTCGTTCGGATAGGCTGCCCGCGGCCCGCAAAGCCGCCGGCGAACCCAGAATCGCCTTGGCCGTGGACCTTTACGATTGGCATGCGCGGGATCTCACCGCGGCTTTCGCGCGCGCGGGCGCGATTGCCGTCCCGGTCCGGCTGTCCCAATGCGGATTCGACACGCGGCGCCGGAGCGGCCTCGCCATTCCGGGCTTTGGCGCGGATTTGCCGGACGCGATGTTTGTGCGCGCGATTGGATCGGGCAGTTTCGAAAGCGTGACCCTGCGCCTCGACGTGTTGCACGGCCTTGGCGCCCTCGGCGTGCCGGTTTTAAATTCGGCGCGAACCGTGGAAATATGTGTCGACAAGGCCGCGACGAGTTTCGCGCTCGCCCGCAATTCGATTCCGACGCCGGCGACTTGGACGGTCCAATCCGAACAGGCCGCGCGCCGGATCGCGCGGCGCGAGGCGGGGCGCGGCCCGCTTGTTTTAAAGCCCTTGTTCGGGGCGCAAGGATACGGCTTGAAACTGATCCGGCGCGAGGATGATCTGCCGCCGGTCGAGGCCGTGGATGGCGTCTATTATCTGCAACGATTTGGCGCGGTCGAAAGCGACGGCTTTCGCGACCTCCGGCTGCTCGTGTCGGAGGGCAAGGTCGTCGCCGCGATGACGCGCCATGCGACCGAGTGGATTACCAATGTCAAACTTGGAGCGAGGCCGGAATGGCTCAAGCCGGATGCCGGAACGATGGATCTTGCGTTGCGCGCGGCGGCAGCGGTCGGCGCCGATTTCGCCGGAGTGGATATGATTCGCGATGCGGCGGATACTCTTCAGGTTCTCGAAGTCAACAGCATGCCTGGCTGGCGCGGCTTGCAGAAGGTCGCGCCGTTTTCCATCGCCGGCCGGCTTGCCGCCGACCTCTTGACGCGGATTGGACGGCCGGGCGCGGAGGTCGCCGGGTGAACGAAATCGCCGAGGCATTCATCGCCGCATGCCGCGACGAGATCGAGGCGCCGAAGCCCGGCAATGTCCATGTTTTCGCCGATGGCCATGGCATGACGGCTCATGATTTCTTGCGCAGCGCCGAAGCCGCCGCTCCCGCCTTGAGCGATTCCGCGTTGCCGGTCGGCGCGCGCATTCTTGCCGCCGTGGAGGCCACCTTCGCGGCGGTGGGGATGAACACCAATCTCGGCATCGTTCTCCTGTGCGCCCCGCTCGCCGCCGCCGCGCAGAGGGGCGGGGACCTTCGCGAGGGAGTGAAACAGACGGTTGCCGGATTGACCCGCCCAGACGCCGAATCCGCGTTCAAAGCCATTCTTCGCGCCGCGCCCGCGGGGCTCGGCACGGCGTTCCGCCATGATGTCCGCGGCCCGGCCGATGGCACGCTTTTGGAGGCGATGCGCGAAGCCGCCGGAAGAGACCGGATCGCTTTCCAGTATGCCTCTGATTTCACCGACATATTCGAAACCGGGATTGGCACGCTCGCGAGGGCGCGGGTCAGCGCCTGGCCGGCGCCCTGGCCGGTGGCCGCCGTCTATCTGGCGTTTCTCGTGGGCTTTCCCGACAGCCACATCGCGCGCAAAAATGGTCCGGAAGCGGCGGCAAGAGTTCAAATTGAGGCCCTGGAAGCGCGAAAACGATTGATGAAAGCCGCAAATCCGGCGGAAACGCTTCAAGATCTCCTGAGTTTCGACCGGCGTCTCAAGGCCTCCGGGCTAAACCCCGGAACTAGCGCGGATCTCACCGTCGCGAGCGTTTTCGCGGACAAGCTAACTCGCATCTTGATCAACCGGCGCAATCATGGTTGAGTGCTTGGCGGTGAAAATGCCCGCGGCCATCCGCCGCCAACCGGCCCGGCCGAATGCCAGGCGTTGACAACAAGGAGTTTCGTCTGCATGTGTCGAGCGCCTGCGACGGCAAATCGGAGCGGGTTTCTCCAGGGAGGATTTAACTATGGGGCTTTTAAGCATGGCCAAGATCAACAAGCTCTGCGTCGGCGAATCGCTCGTCGGTGACGGCAACGAAATCGCTCACATCGACCTCATCATGGGACCGCGCGGCACCCCGGCCGAAACGGCGTTCGCCAACGCGCTTACCAACAACAAGGAGGGTTTCACCGCACTGCTCGCTCTTGTCGCCCCGAACCTGATGTGCAAGCCCGCGACCGTTCTCTATAACAAAGTGACGATTAAGAATGCGACGCAGGCCGTGCAGATGTTCGGCCCGGCCCAGCATGCCGTCGGCAAGGCTGTCGCCGACAGTGTCGCGAAGGGCGTCATTCCCGTGAGCGAAGCCGACAATCTGTTCATTTGCGTCGGCGTGTTCATCCATTGGGACGCCAAGGACAACCAGAAGATTCAGGACTTCAACTATCAAGCCACCATGGAGGCAATCGCGCGCGCCGTTGCTGGCGAACCGACGCCCGCCCATGTCGTCGCTCAGCGCAATATCGCGAAGCATCCTTTCGCGCCGAACTGAGCAGCGGCGAGAACCAACAACATAAAGGGGCCTTGGCCCCTTTTTATTTTGCGTCTCCGGCGCCGCTCGATGCGGCCGCGGCAAGTTCGGCGCCGGGCAAACGGCCATCGTGCAGCGCGGAAGCAACGAGGACTCCCCTTATGCCCGCTTGTTTCAGCCGCATGAGATCGGACGCGCCGCGAAGGCCGCCCGCGGCATAAAGCATGACATCCGGCGCGCGGCGTTTAATATCCGCGAGACGATCCATGTCTGGTCCCGCATCGCCGCCGACGCGCGCCAGGGTCATGACGATCACCCGCGCGGGCCACAGATGCGGCGCGTCGAAAAGCCCGCTTGGTCCGAGAAAGCTGTCGCCGCGATAGTCGAGCGATAAAACGATACGGCCGTCCGTGGCGAATTCTTCGAGCACCGCATGACTATCCAGGGATTCGCTTCCAAGCACGAGATGCGCGCGCTTGTGGCGAGCGAGCCACGAACGCGCCGCCCCGCCGTCACGCACGCCGGCATCGACCCAAAAAGCGACGTTCGGAAAAGCCGTGCTTAGCGCGTCGAGAATTTGGTCATGGCTGCCGCGCGATTCGATTCGATCGAGATCGGCCGCATAGATCGCGGGAAAGGGGTGAACCTTCAAGAACCCGGCGACAACATCAAGCGGCGCGCTCGTTTTCGCGAGTGGAGTTACGATTGGCGCATAGGAATGGCGCGAACCATGACGGGCATGGACGACCGCGCCGCCCTTCAAGTCGATCACCGGAATGACTTCGATCGCACGCTCGGGCATGATTTAGTTTAACCAAGGCCGGCCCGGATTTTTATAAAAAATGCAAAATATCATCGGATGGGACGTTGGCGGCGCGCATCTCAAGGCCGCGCGCGCGGAACATGGGATCATTACCCAGGCGGTGCAGATCCCCTGCCCGCTGTGGCTCGGTTTGGGCGAGCTCGATCGCGCTTTTACCGGCGCCGAGGCCGCAATCGGACGGGCTCCCCTCAATGTGATCACGATGACCGGCGAATTATGTGATGCCTTCGCGACCCGTGACGAAGGCGTTGCCCGCCTGGCCGCGATCATGGTCCGGCTGCTCCGCCCCCGCCGCGCGCTTTTTTACGCCGGCCGCGCGGGCTTTGCCGGCGAAAGCGAAGCTGCGGGCCACGCCGTCGAGATCGCGTCCGCCAATTGGCACGCGAGCGCGGTGCTAACCGGCATGCGCGCGCGCGCGGCGCTGTTCATCGACATGGGCTCGACGACGACGGATATCATTCCTATCGCGGATGGGCGGCCGGCAAGCCTTGGTTACACCGACGCGGAGCGGCTTGCTCATGGGGAACTTGTCTATTCAGGCATCGCGCGGAGTTTCCTGATGACCGGTCCAAAGCTGGTGCCTTTTGCCGGCCGATGGACGCCCCTGATGAATGAATGGTTCGCCACCATGGCGGATGTCCGCCGCATTCTCGGGCAATTGCCGGACGGCGCCGACGTGATGGATGCCGCCGACGGCCGCGAAAAGACTCCGGCGGCCTCGCGCGCGCGGCTCGCCCGCATGATCGGCCGCGACAGCGGCGAGGCGGACGATGCCGTGTGGGACCGGCTCGCGCAGTTTTTCGCGGAAGCGCAATTGCGCGATATCATGGACGCGGCGGCCCTCGTTTTGTCGCGCGGTCACCTCCATGCAAGCGCGCCGGTCGTGGGCGCGGGCGCCGGGCGTGGAGTGATCCGTGAGCTGGCCGCGCGAATCGGCCGGACCTTCATTGCTTTCGACGATCTGATCGAGGCCGTCCCGGAGGCGCGGAGCAAGGCCTGCGACTGCGCCCCGGCATCGGCTGTCGCGCTTCTCGCCGCCGCTCAATTTTCCGCGTAAAACGCTTCGCGCTTTTGCATGAGCCAGGACCAGGCTTCGCGCTCCTGGGGACCCGCCGTCTTTTCGATTGCGATGGCGAGATAACCGATCTCCCGCTCGATTTTGTCGCGCGGAAGAATGTGCAGCCGGGTGAGGAGGATGGCGCATTCGAGAACGGCGTTGCTGGCCCGGTTGAACCCCGCGAAAGGCGCATGCTGTTCGCGATGCAAAATCTCGCAGTGGAAGCGAGGGCGGTTGGGATCGTCTTCGATACGTGCGACGCCGAGTTCGGCATGGGCGAGCGCTCCCGAAAGACGCGGCACGGGAACCTTCGCCGCGGGCACGAGCGGCCAGTCGCGGCGACCGGTGACGAGCCCCGCGAAAATGCGGGCATCGTCGGTATAATTGGCGACGGCGAATGGAGCTTCCACAAGATTGTCGAGAGTCGTCGAAGGCCGAAACGGCGCGATGACCCACCCCTGCCCGTCCTCGATCAAGCCGAGCGGCGCGAGATGCGCCCTGCCCGATCGATTGATGGTCGTGACAATGGCTTCGCGGATCATCGGCACGTTGCGATCCCTTCAAGCATCCGGCTTTCCGCTATGCGCGCAACCGTCGCATCAGACGTTTTTGCGCAGGGTATGGCCTGCGTCGCGCAGCCGCTCCATGTCTTCCTCCAGTTTATCGGCCGCGCAACCCCAATCGAGCGGCTCGTCCTGGGTGTAGCGTTTGCCAAGAGCGAAAGCGATCTCGGCCTTGGCAAGCTCCGCCCCCAGATAAAACGCATGCGCGCCATCCGCCTCGACGCCGAGCTTGGGAAACAAGGAGAAGGCATCGCGCGAAATATGATGACCGTCGCGGTTGAAGATATGAATTCCATCCTCGGCCGTGGCGATTCGAAAATTCGCGTCCCGCACCTCCTCCGCGAGCCCGGCGATTTCTTGGGCCGGCGAGGGATAGGGCGCGAGATCGTGGAGCGCGAGAAGCCCGGCGTCATAGCCCTTGGGCAAGGCGCCGTCTTTGGACGCCGCGAACATGAGGCGCCGCGCCGCGTCATGCTCCTCGATCGTGCGCCGCGTATGCGGGCTCACCTGGACGGTGAGCACGTTGCGAATGTCGAGTTCCGAACAAAGCCCTGCAAGGACGGCTGTGACGCCACCCGAGTCCGCCTCGGTCAATTCGGTGAGATTGCCGGTTCCCATCATCATCTCGGCGCGCGGAAGACGGCGTCTCGTTTCGATGTAGCGGGTTACGGATTCGGAAAATCCGAAATGGATCGGATCGAGGATGGGATCGACGATAAAGGAAATCCCGCGCCGCTCGGCGCCGTTCGCGGCGCGGACGAGGGAATCGAGATCGCCGTGCGGCGCCGGCACCAGGATTGGGGTTGCGCCCGTGCCCTCCGCGATGTCAAGAGTGCCTTCATCGAGGCTGAGAAGATAATCCGCTCCGGCCTTGACGCCGCGGGCGAGTTCTTGCCGGTCGGCGGAATCGACGCTGACAAGGTGCCCAGCCGCTTTCAAGGCGCGGATGCACGCCTCGAGATGCGGAAACGGCGTGTCGGGAAGGCATCCGACGTCGATCACGCCGGCGCCGGCATTTCGCATCGCGCTTGCCCGCGCGAGCAAAGCCGCAACCGGAAGCGCGGAAGCATCGACGATTTCCGCGAAAATGCGAATCGAATAACCCGACAGGTCCTTCGCTTGCCCGCCACGCCCGAGATAGACAGGGAGATCGCTCAGTTCGTCCGGCCCGCGCGTGACCACCACCCCGAGGTGGTTCGACAGACGCGCGAGATCGGCGCGGCAGCGGCCGGGCAAGATAATGCGGTCCGCGGAAATCGGGCGGGCCAGGCGGCGCATGATAATGGCCTCGGTCATCAAGGCGGCCACCTTCACCCCGATATCGCACACCTCCCAGCCGAAAGAGGTCTCGCCCATGGACCGCATAAGCCGGTCGAGGCGCGGATAGGCAAGATGGCCGGTGAGAAAGAGAAGCCGTTCGCTCATGCCACTTTCAAATCGCTGCCGCGCCGGGCGATGAAGTCTTTCAGCTCGCTCAAACTCTCCGCGACTTGGGTTGCCTCAAAACTTTTCAGTTTCTCGGTATTCTCAAGATCGATCCGCCGTGGAAAGACTTTCACCATGCCGTCGGGCGAGCGGGTCTCAAGTTCCGGCGCGGTGTCGCACGCAAACACGATGGAAGGAACCCGGCATTTGCCGGCCTGGGCGAAAACGTTGCTCGCGAGATTATCCGAGATCCCATAGACAAATTTGGCCACGATGTTCGAGGTTGCGGGCGCCACGACGAGCGTGTGGTAAACCCCATGGTAAAAATAGCCCACCTGCGGCGAGCTCGCGGCGGTATCCTTGTACAGGCGGGCGGTCTTCGGC
>JBATYB010000211.1:0-3331 GCA_049673825.1 Methylocella sp.
CCTTTCGGCCCAAGGTTGTCACCCATGTCCTTGGTACGTTTTGTTACCTATGTCTCCGGGCTTGACACCGGGAAAAGGGGTAGCGGAGGAGGGACTCGAACCCCCGACACAAGGATTATGATTCCTCTGCTCTAGCCAGCTGAGCTACTCCGCCCCAGGTTACCGCAAACGGCCGAAGCGCGCGATATCGCAGGGGGGATTATGGGTGTCAAGCGAGTGCCTTCACAGAGAATATGAAGCGACCTGGCCCTGCAATAACTTATGGCTCATCATGTCGCTTCTTGCGCGCCGCGCCGCCGCGGAAATATTTTTGCGCATAGTCTTGATCATGCGCCGGAACTCGGCGCCTGCCTCGTGGGCCGGCGTTCGTGTTAGTGAATCATGGGGCCCAGCTCCATTTCCGCTGGGCGGCGCCGGTCTTGGAGCCGACCCGCTTTCTTAACTTTCCGCCGCCGCGCCGCCCCCTGCCCGTTGCGCGATTGCCCGCGCCATGTCGACGAATTCGCTTGGCATCATGACGATCATCATGGTGTTCTGCTCGGCGCCGACCTCGGTCATCATTTGCATCCGGCGCAATTCGAGCCCGGCCGGGCTTTGCATGATGATCTCGGCCGCCTGCCGCAGCAGCGCCGCGGCTTCGACTTCCGCTTGCGCCTTGATCTGGCGGGCGCGCTTTTCCCGCAGCGCCTCGGCCTCTTGCGCGATCGCGCGCTGCATGGAATCGGGGATCTCGACATTCTTCATCTGGACCCGCTCGACCTTGACGCCCCACGGCTCCGTCACGTCGTCGATCGAGGTCTGCAGCGCCCTCGATATCGCCTCCTGCTCCTTCAGCACATCGTCGAGCGTATGCTGGCCGATGACATTGCGCAGCGAGGTCACCGCGACCTGGACAACCGAATTGCCGACATCGACAACCTCGATGACGGCCCGTTTGGGATCGATCGTCTTGCGCCAGATCACCGCGTTGATCTTGATCGGCACATTGTCCTTGGTGATCGCCTCCTGCTGCTCGACCGCGGTCGTCATCGTGCGCATGTCGATCGTCCATTGCCACTCGATGGCGGGAATGAGCAGATAAAGGCCCGGCCCCGAGGTGCGGGCATATTTGCCGAGCCGGAAGACCACCGCCCTTTCATATTGATTGGCGATCCGCAGGCCGGTCAGGAGAAAGAGGAGCACAAGGATCGCCAGGAAAGAAATCATCATCATCGGGTGGTTCTCGCTTGGGGCGCGCAGGCAGGCGCGGCGCCTTTGACATGAGGCCTGAGCCTTGAGCGTGCCTGGGCAACGGTTGCCTTCAAGGTACTTTTCTCCACCATGTGTCGAGGGTGGCGCCGCCCGAGGCCGGACCGTAACGCGGCAGGTTATGCGGCCGCGCGAGCTTGGCGGACGCCGCGATCCATTGATCGGAGGAATGAAAAAGCGGAACTATGTAGAAGCCCGAGAGCAGCACGCGGTCATAGGCGCGCACGGCGGCGACAAACTCCGCCTCCGTCTTGGCGGCGAGAAGGGCGTTGATCATCGCATCGACGGCCGGCGATTGGACCCCGGCGAGATTGAACGAGGCTTCCTGATGAGCGCTTGCCGAGCCCCAGCGCGAGCGCTGCTCGTTGCCGGGCGAGGCGGAGGCAAGCCAGCTTCCGATCATCATATCGAAATCGAATTTCTGCCGCCGCCTCTGATATTGGACCTCGTCGACGAGCCGGACCTTCGCCGTCACTCCGATCCGGCCAAGCGAATCCGCGTAATTGAGGGCAAGGCGCTCCTGATTTCTGTCTTTCACCATGATCTCGAAGAAAAAATCCTCACCCCCTTTGGTCAGGCGGCCGCGTTCGAGCTCGTAGCCTGCCGCTTTCAAAAGCGCGAGGGCGCGCTTGGGCTGCGTCCGGTCCGCTCCCAAGCCATCGGTGACGGGAGGCAGCCAGCGGCCTTCCAGAATATCGGCGCGCACCACGCCCGGAAATGGCGCGAGCAGGGCAAGCTCGGCGGCGCTCGCCGCGCGCCCGCTCGAGGCAAGCTCGGAATCGTCGAAAAAACTCTTCGTTCGCTTGTAGAGCCCGTCATAAAGATTGGCATTTATCCATTCGAAATCGAAAACCAGCCCCAGCGCCTCCCGAACCCTGATGTCGACAAAGAGCGGCCGGCGCAGATTGAAGACAAAACCCTCCATTCCCTTGGGCCCTCCGGCCGGCAAGGCTTCCCGGACGACCCTGCCATCGCGGACGGCGGGGAAATCGTAAGCCTTCGTCCAGCGGGCCGGATTGGTCTCCTCGCGAAAATCGAGAAGCCCGGCCACGAAAGCTTCGAATAGGCTGTTGGCGTCGCGAAAATATTCGATGTCGATCTCTTCGAAATTGAATAGGCCGCGGCGGACCGGCAGATCCTTGGCCCAGTAGTTCGGATCGCGGCGCAGAACGATGCGTTCGCCAGGCTTGACATCGGCGACAAGGTAGGGTCCGGAGCCGGTAGGAAGTGCGAGACTAGCGTCGTCGAATTTCGCGGGATCGGTCTTGTGGCGCGGCAACACCGGCATAAGCGCAAGAGTGAGGGGCATTTCCCGGTCGCCGATGCCGGAGAGATCGTAGCGGATGGTCAGCGCGTCCGGCGTTCCGACCGATTTGACGAGAGAATAAGCCGCACGTTGTTGCGGCCGCCCCTTGGATTTCAGAAGGTCGAAAGTGAACAAGACGTCGGCTGAGGTAATTGGTGCACCGTCCGAGAAATGCGCGCGCGGATCGAGCCTGAAAGTCGCAAAAGTGCGATCGGCGTCCGTCTCGATGGTTTGCGCGATCAATCCGTAAAGCGTGAAAGGTTCGTCGAGAGAGCGCGCCATCAACGTCTCGAAGACATTGCCGTTCAACCCCTGCGCGGTCGATCCGGCCTTCAGGTTGAACGGATTGAGACTATCGAACGTACCGCGAAATCCGATGGTCAGACGTCCGCCTTTCAACGCGGCGGGATCGGCATAGGGCAGATGATCGAAGGGCTCCGTTAGAGCGGGGCCGCCGTGCATGGCGATGGCTGGCGCCCCGGCCGGCTTTGCTGCTTCCGTCGCAAGGGGGGCGCAACAAGCGGCGCGAAGAACCAACGCGAGAACGGCGAAAGCTAGCGCAGGAACCCAAACCAAGCGATGTGTCATTGGCGCAATCTAGCGGATCGATCCGAATTCCGCCCGATGGCGGCGCGAGCGTGCTCTTGAATAGGGCTGACCGCGCTCAAACAGATATGAGATTGTTGCCTTGAAGGAGGGGTTCTCCGAAGCTCGGGTTGTGATGCTCGAGACTCAAGGAGAACCCCATGCAGGTTTTTGGCCTGCCCGGCCATGTTA
>JBATYB010000212.1:0-12320 GCA_049673825.1 Methylocella sp.
TGTGAACATTGTTCATAAAGAGTGAGACCGGAATGTTCAAGACGCTTGTTACGCTCTTCCGTGGCGCGGCGGCGGTCGCAGAAGAGGAAATCGCGGATCGCAACGTCCTTGTGATCTTGGATCAGAAGATCCGGGATGCCGCCGTCGCGATCAAGCACGGCCCGCGCGCGCTGGCGATCGGCCGCATTCCGGCCAGCGCCTTCCGCGACTTTCTCTCCATCCTGTTCCGGGTCGTCTACCGGCTTGAGGTCAGGGGCGCGGAGAATTTTGCGAAGGCCGGACCGAACGCCATCATTGCGCTCAACCATGTGAGCTTCCTCGACGCGGCGCTGTCGCTGCTCGACAAGGATCCGGTCTTCGCCATCGATCATGGCATCGCCCAGCGCTGGTGGGTGAAGCCGTTCCTGAAGATCACGCGCGCCATTCCGCTCGATCCGTTGAAGCCGATGGCAACCCGCACGCTGATCAACGCCATGAAGGCAGGCGAGACTCTGGTCATCTTTCCCGAGGGCCGGCTTGCGGTCACCGGCAGCCTGATGAAAGTCTATGACGGTGCGGGCCTCATCGCCGACAAGTCGGACGCGATGGTCGTGCCGGTTCGCGTCGACGGTCTCGAGGCGACGCCATTCACACGCCTGGCGAAGAACCAAGCCCGGCGGCGCTGGCTTCCCAAGGTCATCGTGACCGTGCCCGAACCGGTCACGCTCGCTGTCGACCCTGCCCTCAAGGGAAAGCATCGCCGCCATGCCGCCGGCGCCGCGCTTTACGGCATCATGTCCGATCTCGTGTTCCGCACCACCTCGACCGGCCGCACCGTGGTTGACGCCGTGGTCGAGGCGGCGAGGATCCGCGGGTTCGGCCGCGTCGCGGTGGAGGATCCCGTTTCCGGCGCGCTGAGCGACAAGCGCCTGCTCATTGGAGCCGCCGTCCTCGGCGCCAAGCTCATGCCGCTCGCGCCGGAAGGAAAGGCGGTGGGCGTGATGCTCCCCAATGCCAATGGCGCGGCGGTGACCCTCCCAGGCCTGATGTCGGCGGGCCGCGTCCCCGCGATGATCAACTTCACCGCCGGCGCGGCCAACATCCTGGCGGCCTGCGCCGCGGCCGAGGTCTCGACGATCGTCACGGCGCGCGCCTTCGTCGGAAAGGGCAAGCTTGATTATGCCGGCGTGACGAACATTGTCCGGGATGCGGTCGCGCAATGCCTCGCCGAGGTCGAGTGATGGCGCGGCCTGGGAAAACTCGGAGAGGCATTGTCACCGGATATCTTGGCATGAGAGTGCCCGTCATGTAATTTCAATTACTTGTCGTTTTCGTGAGACTCGATCATGGACATTTGCGGTATCGCGATGCAAGCGCAACGGAATCCAATATTGACATCCTGGGCCGATCGGCAAAACTCGCCCGCGGGCCAACAATCAATAAATTCGGCACGCCACCATGCATGAACATAGCTGCCGCCGGAATGTTAGGTCATGAACGTCACGCGACCGGCCCTGTTCTGGATTGCGGCGGTCGTTGCGACGGTGGTGGTGTTGCGCGAAATCCTGCTGCCGTTTGTGGCCGGGTTTGCCCTCGCCTACCTGCTGAACCCGGTTGTCAACCGGCTCGAGCGGTTGGGGCTAAGCCGGGCTGTTGCGGCGCTGGGCATCATCAGTGTGTTCATCATGGGTGTCGGCGTACTGACGGTGCTGGCCATTCCGATCATTGGCGAGGAAATCGCGACCTTTATCGACAAATTTCCAGGGTACGTCGGACAGCTGCAAGCCTTTGCAACTGATCCGAGCCGCCCATGGTTGCGCGAGATCATCGGCGAAGGAGTGAACGAAGCCCAGCAATCGCTGGGCCAGCTCGCTACCTTCGGCGCCAATTGGATTCCCGGTATTTTGCGCTCGCTGTGGTCGTCTAGTCAAGCATTGATATCGATCTTCTCCCTTCTGGTCGTGACGCCCATCGTTACTTTCTATTTGCTTGAAGATTGGCTCGGACTGATTGCGACAATCGACCGTTCAGTTCCTGTGGCGCAGCGCGAGACCGTGCGGACGCTCTGTCGCGAGATCGATGACACGCTGGAAGGCTTCCTGCGCGGTCAAGGGACGATCTGTCTTATCCTCGCCTTTTATTATGCACTGGCCCTGCACCTGATTGGTCTCAACAACGGAATACTGATCGGCCTTGCAGCCGGCCTGATCAGTTTCATTCCCTATCTTGGGACGCTCCTCGGGCTCGTGCTGTCGCTGTGCGTGGTGGTGCTCCAGTTCTGGCCGGGGTGGACGTTGATTCCGGTCGTGGCCGGAATCTTCGTCGCCGGCGAGGCCATCGCGGACTATGCGCTGGCGCCCTATCTTATTGCCTCGCGCATCAACCTAAATCCAGTCTGGGTAATGTTCGCGATTGCCGCGTTCAGCTATTTGTTCGGCTTCGTCGGTCTCCTCATCGCGGTGCCCCTTGCCGCGGCGATCGGCGTTGTCATCCGGTTTGCGATACGGCAATATCAGGTAAGTCAGCTTGAGCCGGCAGCCGTTGTCAGCGCGCCGGAACCTTCGGGCAAAAAAACCGGCTTCTGGCGGCGCTGGCGCGAGAAAACCTAATCCTCACGCGGAAGCCGGCTTACTATTCGCGCTGGCGCCGATTATGCATAACGTACAGCACCCCTATCGCAACCAATACAATGGCTATCAATAGGAGCAGCAGAGTCGCTTGTTCGAGCCAAGCGACGGCGGGAACGGCAAGGGCCAGCACGACGCCGACGAGGCAGATGCGCCAGGCGGCAACGTGGACGCCGGCCGTAAACGTCCCCAGCGCCAGCAATGTCAGCAACACGAGTGCGCTGGCGTCCGAGTTCATCATTTGTTTTACGTCCGCCACCAATACGATAGACATCGCAAAGACAACCGCAAACCAGTGAAGGGCCTCGGTTTGGATAAGGTGCCAATGCAGCGCGTTGCCCTCTACGTCTCGCCAGCGGGTGATCACACAGATAACGGCGAAGAAAGGCGTAAGGATAATCCAATAGTGCGTCATCGACTGTCGCGCGATGCTCGTATAGGCGACCCCGAAAAGGGCAAGAGCCAGCATGGCGAAGTAGGGCCAGTCCCTGATGAAGAAAGCGCGCAGGCTGAAGCGTGACGCCTTGGGCTCGTCGTAGTCGTCTGATTCATAATCGACCATGGTGCAAGCTCCGAGAAGAAGACGGCGCTGTTCGTTTGGCGAGGCCGCTCGATCGAGGTGGTCATTCTAGCGCATATGGAATTGGGCGGATAGCTCCAACGTCACCGTTCACCGGTGGGCAGGCGCCGGCAGGGCCGCATTAGGCAAGACGTTCGGCGCTCCCAAAGCCAAATTCCTCGCGGCGTCCGGTCGAGATCAAGGACGGACTGGAGCGCGCGTGCGACGGTAGCCGAAGATCGCATTTTAGGCACGCCGGTCGTTCGCCGCCGTGTCCTCATGCGCCAGGGCATGGGGGACGACGGGTTTTGCGGCGGCCGCTCTTTGCCGCGCGAATGTTTTCCCTATCCGCCGGAACCTTTGAATTCAGCCTTGATCACGGCCTCCAGTGCGGCCACCCTTTGGCTCAGCTTGTTGTTGTCGTCGCGGGCCTTCGCGGCCATCTGCTTGACCGCCTCGAATTCCTCGCGGGTGACGACATCCATCGTCGCGAGAAGACGTTCGAGCTGACTTTTCATCGCCGTTTCGGCCTCGCGGCGGACGCCTTGCGCCATCTCCGAGGCATCGGTCACGAGACGCGCGAAATCGTCGAACACCCGATTTTGTGACATGACCAACTCCAGCCTTTGGCACGCTTGTAGCACGGAGCATTCCCGCGGCCAATAATTTATGTGGGAAATCACTCGAAATATTACGGGAACAATCACTCGAATGGGAACTGTAGCTGTCCCCGGTACGGAAACAGCGGGAGCAAGCAGAGCCGGAAAATCAACCAACATCCGTATATCGCGTCGGCTCCATATGGGCCACCATCATCAAGCAAACCATGCGCTAGCGAGTGCCTAAGATGAGGTCCAGGCTTGCTTAGAAATACGTTCTCGATGTCCGCAGTGATGGGTTTCGTGAACACCTCATCTAGCTCGTTCCGCATCTGCTCAAACAGCGACGAGATCGTTCGATCCTTCTGAGTTTGCGTGGCGTCGTCGAAGATTGTGACATCATGTCCGCCAGCCTTCAAAACATGACGCAGAGAATTCTCTAAGAGAGGAGTCAAAATATAAGTTGCACTGACGAAGTCTCCCTGAAAAAAGCGCAGGAATCCCCGGCAGAACGTTCCCAAGCGATTGGGAGGCACGAATGCCGCGTGCTGGAGCAGCATTGTGAAAACGTCGTCCGACAGGAAATGCTGATTCACAATTGCTTGGCGAGCAGCCTCAATTTGCCCGAAGACGGTGACCTGCCGTCGAATCATCTCAGATTGCGCGATCTGCTGCTGGACTGCCGAATCGTTCCCGCCGTCACCAACGCCGCCACCTTGAGTGCGATGGATCACCTTGCCTTCGTCGTCCAGGTGCGACGTTCCAAAGATGAATGATAGCGGATGTTTCCGAATCATTTCGACGGCGCTCTTGACCAGCTCCTCTGGTTCAGGTGAGTGGGCGAGGCCCGCGAAAACGAAGAGCTTATCGGCTAGCCCCATTTGTCCGACAGCCTTTTCAACATTTTCGGCGATCTCCCGTAGGTCTAATTCATGAGAGAACGCCGACATCTCTTCAGGAATTCGGGCTTGCATGTCTACCAGCCGATGCTTCAGCTCTCTTCTTCGATCCTTCTTACCCGGAATGCCATGAAGTTGCGCGATGGCGGCGCTTAACTTGTGCGCGGCCAACATCGCAGAGTTTGGCCCCATGAGATCGGCTTCCGCGTCGGATACTAAGCGCTCGGCTGCCTCGGACTGACAGCGATATTTATCCTCATCGTTTTTGGCGAAGTGATAGGCGCGAGCAACAAGCTTCCAAAGCCCGACGACGACATGCGAGTTGGCATCCGACGATGGAACTGCGAGGATTTCATCGATGGCCGCTGCGACTTCGGCCGGATCGGATACGCCGAAATCCAAATCCAACTCGGCAAACCAAAGGACCGGCACCAGCGCGCGACTCTCGGTCGCCCGCTTTCGAAGCAGAATGACGGCCTCCCGAGCCGTGATCGTTTCCACGTTGTCCCAACCTATGGCTCGCCCGACTTGTAATGCTCTTCGAAGGTAATCGCGAGCGGGTGGGTGAAGAGCTCCCCCCTCCGTCTCGAAGCGAAACTTTAGCTCTCCACGATCCGCCTTCTGAACGGTTTCGACGTAAGAATTAACGGCAAGGCTGCCCAGATTCCCTCTCTTCTGGTCCAGCAACCAGCAAACGTCGGCGAGCCGAGCGCGCAATACGGGGTTATTGGCTCGATTGGCCATTTCGGCCAGAAGGTCTACATGCGCCCCGCAGAAGTCCGATGGAATCGCGGAACGGCGACCATCGGCGAAAGTGAACATGGGACCGAACGGTTCATGTCGTTCTTCGGGCTTGAAGTGCATGCCGGTGACGGCTGAAAGCATGGTGAACACGCGAGTCGCAGGCGTATCCGGAGGTTGGGCAGTCTTATCCGCAGGCTGCATCTCCGCTTGGAACAGATCGCTCAATTCGCTGGTATCCGCCGACATTGATCCAGCGATTGGTGATTCGAAATCCAAATCCCGCAGGTCAGCCGCCGTCGCGCGCAACCAGGGCGGCGCCTCAGCTGGTTCGCCAACGCTGTCTTTTGTTTCCACATCACTCGCGATTGAGTCGCTCATTTTTATTTCGCCCTCCTGGGGCACTTTTCGTGATTTAAGCGCAATCCCTAGCTCAACCCGCCTGGTCATGCAGGCGGGCAAGGCTTTCCGCCCGGCCGAGCACTTCCAGCACCTCGAAAATTCCCGGCGACGCCGCCCGCCCGGTGAGCGCGGCGCGCAGCGGCTGCGCGGCGTCGCCGAGCTTGATCATGTTTTCGGCCGCATAATCGCGCACCGCCGCCTCAATGCTGGCGGCGTTCCAATGCGCGAGCGCCGTCAAGCGCGGGATCAGCCCAGCGATATGCGCCCGTCCGCCGGCATCAAGGATGCTCGCGGCCTTGGCGTCGAGGACAAGCGGCCTCTCCGCGAACAGAAACTTCGCGCCATCCAAGAGCTCTATCAAGGTTTTGCCGCGTTCCTTGAGGCCCGGCATGGCCGCGCAGAGTTTGGCCCGCAGGGAATCGTCAAGCTTGCTTAGCGCCATGGCGCTGTCCGGCAGATAGGGCAGAGCGGATTCCAGCGCGGCAACAAGATCCCCGTTCCGGCTTGCGCGGATATAATGCCCGTTCATGTTTTCGAGCTTCGCGAAGTCGAAGCGGGCGGGCGAGCGTCCAACGTGTGCGAGATCGAAGGCTTCGATCATCTCCCGTGTCGAAAAAAATTCCTTGTCGCCCTGGCTCCAGCCGAGCCGCACCAGATAATTGGCCAGCGCCTCGGGCAGATAGCCCATGGCGCGATAGGCATCGACGCCAAGCGCGCCATGGCGCTTCGACAATTTGGCCCCGTCCGCGCCGTGGATGAGCGGGATATGCGCCATGACCGGGGCGCTCCAGCCGAGCGCCTGATAGATCTGCATCTGCCGCGCCGCGTTGGTGAGATGGTCGTCGCCGCGAATGATATGGGTGATACCCATATCGTGATCGTCCACCACCACGGCGAGCATATAGGTCGGCGTGCCATCGGAACGCAGAAGAACGAGGTCGTCGAGATCCTTGTTGGCCCAGGCGACCCGGCCCTGAACTTTGTCGTCGAGAACCGTTTCGCCCTCGCGGGCAGCCTTGAGCCGGACGACAGGTTTTACGCCTGATGGCGCTTCGGAGGCGGGGCGGTCGCGCCACCGCCCGTCGTAGCGCGGCGGCCGCCGTTCTGCGCGCGCTTTCCCGCGCATCTCGTCGAGCTCTTGCGGCGTGGCGTAGCAATAATAGGCATTGCCCGAGGCGAGCAATTTTTCGGCGGCCTTGCGGTGGCGCGCGGCGCGCTGGAACTGATAGATGACATCGCCGTCCCAATCGAGGCCGAGCCAGGATAGCCCGTCGAGAATGGCGGCGATTGCCTCGCCGGTTGAGCGCTCGCGGTCGGTGTCCTCGATCCGCAGCAGCATTTTGCCTCCTGCGTGGCGCGCGAAAAGCCAATTGAACAGCGCGGTGCGGGCGCTGCCAATATGCAGAAAACCCGTCGGGGACGGTGCGAAGCGGGTGATCACCGGATCTGGCATGAGTGCGGTCTCGCGGTTCGAAATGGCCGTACCCGGCTAGGGTTTGCCTCGAAGCAGCCCGTGTAACACGAAAAAACCGAAACAAAACTGGCGCCGGCGGTGTGCCACGGCACGGAAGCCGGGGTAACGCCACGTCCCGCCGAAGTGGGTTACTGTGCCATTGGCCGTGGCGCCATGCCTCTGACGATCAGAATTGAATCCCGGAGATAGTGTCCTGATAGTTCTGCAAAGCGCTGGCGCGGCCCTTAGGGGCCCGGAACAAGCCAGGGCGATCGGCTTGGCGTCCTTCTCGCCGTCGAAAATCCGGGGAACGCTAGGCGTGGCGCGTGGCTTGCGGCTCGGCACGGCCGCGACGCCGTCTTCCACCCGTTGCTTGCGCGCCCGGTAAACCATCGATGCGCCGGTCGCCGGAGCCTCGATGATCTCGTTGTCGCTCCCCCCTTCGCCGGCGTCCTTGACGTCCGCCTTCAACAAGATCCGCGCCTTCAGCAGGCGCTGCGCCGGGTTGCTCCCTTTCCGGATCGGTGTTTCGAGCAGCGAACGTTCGCCGCGGCTCAACCGCGCGACACATTTCATTACGACAATTTCCTTCGCAGCCAAGACCGCCGCCGCCGCTCGGGTCGCGACGAAAGCGAATCATCAAATCCCTTCAACTTCGTTGCAGCGGGCGACTAGCCATGCGGGCCGGTCCCGGCCGGCGATCAAAAAGATCTCGTGCTTGGCGCCGGCGATCAATCGCTTCGGAAACGCGATCGACAGCGTGGCGTTGACGCCGCCTTTTTCCTTGGGTCCGAACCCCATATGGCCGCGCGGAGATCGCCGGAAGCGGACTCATGCCGTGCCGGGCGCCGGTCGCCTCGAACATCGGCGTTTCGCCTCGTCTGCCCCTTGCGCCCGGCGTGGCGATCGGAGCGGAGCTTGGCGGGGTCGCCAAAATATATTTTGGCCACTTGTTTTTGCGCCGTTTTCTTGATTTCCGGGTGTTCCAGGCGAGGCCGCCGAACCATTGCGCCATTGCGGCCCCTGGGCTTCGTCACGTTGCCGCGCCCGAGGCAACGGTTTTTGCCAGAAAATGCCGAGCCGCGCCAACAGCCGTCCCACCGGCGCCGCGCGCAACACCGCATCGAACTTATCTTTGATCTCCCGATCCCGGCGAAGGATCGCGCCGCGCGTCCATGGCGCAAACGCGCATTTCAATTGCCGCGGATTCTTTCGCGTCGCCGTGTGGTAAACGCAGCGCGGCTTCGGCCCACGCAGCGGCTGGGTTATGAAAATGTGGCCCGGAAAGAATGCTCATGACCAACTCCTTGAGTTATAAGCTAGACTCTCGTAGTGTACTTGTTAAGTATATGATTCTCCTCGCTTTGACGGCGGCTGGCCGCGCTTGAATTGTCCGCCCATCGTTATCTTCGTTTATCCCGCCAACAGCGGTTGCGGCTTGTCCCGCCGCGCATTATGGTCCGGCCGCCGCGGGCGGCAGCCTGGGATAAAAAGCGGCATTGGGGCGTAGCCAAGCGGTAAGGCAGCGGATTTTGATTCCGCCATGCGGAGGTTCGAATCCTCCCGCCCCAGCCAGGCAGCCGGGTCTCCGGGGTATTATTTCCCGGCGGGGCAGAATCGCCGACATTCCCATGGGTTGGGTTGGCGCGGCTCTATCACGGTGCCAAACAGAGCACGCAACAAATCTCCCGGCACATCAGGCTCACGCCGCGGTGACGGCTTCGCGCCACGTCTACATGGCCGATGCCTTGTAGGCCCGGTGCGTTGTTGCCGAGGCGAGATGGCGCTGGACATTGAATGTGGTGTGGGCGGCTGCGTGCACCGAGAGAAATCTTTGCACGGATCCCGCGCTCTTGAAACCTTGCATCTCGCGTTCTCGTCGCCGGGCCGGTTGATGCGAATTCCCGGCTCGGTTGTTGCGCCATCGACCGCGTTCACGGCGTTTTGCGATTCCAATGCCACTTGCTGCGGCCCCATAAGATCTCAAGGCATCCGTGTGACGAGCTTGTCGGGGACATAGCCATATTTCTTCAGCAGCTTGCGCATCATTTTGAACGCCGCCCGCTTGTTCCTCCTGGTCTTGACCGGCACTTCGCCCTCGGCGTCGACTGCGCGCCATTAAGTAGACCAAGCGAGCGTCAATCATGAGGTAGACTTCGTCTAGATGCCAGGTTGTACGCGGCTTCGGCCTGCGTTTGCGAAAATCGGCCGCGATCCTGGGTCCAAAATGATTCAACCGGCGGCGCACCGTCTCATCGGAAACCGCGCTTCCGCGTTCCGCCAGCAAATCCTCAACGTCACGGCAGCTCAGGGTGAGCCGGACATAAATCCAAATCGCCTGCTGGACAATCTCGGGAGGAAAGCGGTAGCCGCTAAACTGATTTTGGTCATCATCGATAATTACGGCTGAAGGTCACTGACCGCAAGCCCAATGGCGACGTGGCCATGCCCTCACTTTGTCATGCGAGACGGGTAGCTTCATAACGGCGTATGAAACGCGTTTCTGACATTGCAGGATTTGAACCGATGGACGAAGCCGCACCCGAAACCCCGCATCCCGATGCCACTCCCTCCGTCGGCCGTTCGAGCCTGGCTGCAATGGGGCTGTCCGCGCTCGGGATCGTCTTTGGCGACATCGGGACAAGCCCCCTTTATACGCTGAAGACCGTTCTCGACCTGACCGGCGGCACACCGGCGCCCGGCACCGTCCTTGGCGTCCTCTCGCTGATCGTATGGACGCTGATCATCATCACGTCCGTGAAATACGTGACCGTTGCGATGAGCATCGACAATGACGGCGAGGGCGGCATTCTCGCCCTCATGGCGCTGCTCGGCATCAAGAAACATCAGAGGCCGGCGATCGTCGCCGCCGGATTGTTCGGTGCCGCGCTGATCTACGGCGACGGCGCGATCACCCCCGCGATCTCGGTTCTCTCCGCTCTCGAAGGCCTCGATATCGCGACGCCGGCCTTGACTGCCTATATCCTGCCGGCCGCGGTGGCGATTCTCGTCGCGCTCTTCGCGATCCAGCCCTTGGGCACATCGCGAATAGGCAAGGCCTTCGGCCCAGTAATGGGCCTTTGGTTTTTGTCAATCGCGGTGCTTGGCATCATGGGGATCGCGCGGCATCCGGCGGTCTTCGCCGCCGTCAACCCCCTCATTGGGCTTCGCTATCTGGTTTCCAACGGCTATGCGAGCTTCCTTGTTCTGGGCGGCGTCTTTCTCTGCGTGACCGGCGCCGAGGCGCTCTATGCCGACATGGGACATTTCGGCCGTCGCCCGATCCGGCTCGCCTGGCCTTGTATTGTCCTCCCGAGCCTGGTCCTGAATTATGCCGGCCAGAGCGCCATCGTCCTTGACGGCGCACCGGCCACCGGCAACATCTTCTACCGGCTGTGTCCCGAGCCGCTGCTCATTCCTTTCGTTGTCCTGGCGACAATTGCGACGATCATCGCGAGCCAAGCGATCATCACCGGAGCATTCTCGATGACAAGGCAGGCGATCCAGCTCGGCTGGCTGCCGCGTCTGCAAATCACCCAGACGTCCGAGAAAGGCTACGGGCAGATCTATGTCGGCGTCACCAACTGGCTGCTCATGATTGTCACGGTCTGCCTAACGTTGTTCTTCGGCAAGTCCGACAACCTGGCCGCGGCCTACGGCATCGCCGTGTCGGCGACCACGCTTATGACCTCGTCGCTTCTCTTCATCGCCATGCGCGAGATCTGGGGCTGGGGACTGCTGGTGAGCGGGGCGGCGGCCGGCGCCTTCCTCTGCGTTGATGCCAGCTTCTTCCTGGCGAATCTGGTGAAGGTCGCCAACGGCGGATATGTTCCGCTGGTTCTGGCTAGCCTTGTCTATGGCGTCATGCTGATTTGGCATCGTGGGTCGGCGGCGGTCGCGCGGAATGTGAGCGAACGGCTCGTTCCGGTCGGCGAGTTCATGGGCATGGTCGAAGCCCGGAAGATTCCGCGCGTTCCGGGCGCCGGGGTCTTCCTCACATGGACCTCGAGCGGCACGCCGCCGGTCATGGACTGGCACGTCAGGCACAACCGGGCTTTGCACGAGCAGCTTCTCGTTCTTAGGGTGGTGACGGAATCGATCCCCTGGGTCAAAGAGTCCGAGCGCCAGTCTGTGATTGAGGTCGCGCCGAATTTCTGGCGCGCGACGGCGCGATATGGATTCATGGAGAGGCCGGACATTCCTATCCTTTTGCGGCAGGCGCAGGCGCAAGGCTGCGCCCTCGATCTCGACGATGTCACCTATTACGTCGGCCACGAGACGATCGTTCACCGGGAAGACGGGAAGGGTCTAGCCAAATGGGAGGAGGCTCTCTTTGCCGCGATGGAGCGAAACGCTGTGCACGTCAGCGACTTCTTCAGGCTTCCGGCCGACGACGTCGTCGAAATCGGCCGGCAGATCGCGATCTGATCTCCTCGGCGCACGCCGTCGACCCGGAGCCGGGTTGCCAGCCCGGACGTCCGTCCTTGCGATTGACCTTTTCGCGATTTGGTGGACACCATTAAGCGGCTTGGCGCTCCGCCTGTCCGGGGGCGAAGTACCCGAGGGCGGAACGGAGTTCCGGCGATTGGCGTACCCTTCGATCGAGGCGAACAAGTCATGCCGGCCGGCGATCCCGAGCGCCGGGGCAATCTGGCGCAACGGCCGGCCACGGCGCGCCGGCAATCCCGCCGCCGCCCGCTTAAACTCATCCGTGAATTGCCGCCGCGTCGTGCTCATCCAACACCTTCCTGCTCGCTCAGGAGCTTATCAAAGGTGTCCCCCATTTCGAGGGAGGGCCAACCACCGGCAACCCACTGTGAATTGCCGCTCACCGGTTGGGCGGGCTTCTAACGGACTCGCGCTGTGAGCGCGCAACGCCGGCTTCCGGTTGCAGGATTACGATGCGCCCACCGATTCGGCAGCTTGTCGCAGCCGGCCAATACCTGTCCGTTAGCCTGATTTCCACGCCGTGGGGTCTTGGGTTGACCTGACCTGTCCGCACTCAAACACATATGAGACGATTGCGGGATTGAAGAGGGTCTCCCATGCTGAGGTTGCGAA
>JBATYB010000213.1:0-1712 GCA_049673825.1 Methylocella sp.
GCTTATGAGCTGGCGCCGCGGATTACCATTTGGCGTGGTACTTCGGGGCTTTGCCACGAATTGTGAAATACCCTCGATCGCCTGAAAGTCATTCCCGCGCACCGCGAGAAAGATCCCCTCCCCCTCACGGGAGGTTGGCCCGCACCGCCGCCGCCCTGGCGGCGAGCGCGAGCACGCTTTGCCGCGAGGTTTTGGCGAGGCCATGCTCGGTCTTATGCCAATGATAGGGCCGCAGAATAAGATCGTAGAGCGCCATCCACGCCGCGGCCGAGGTCAGCAGATAATACAAAGGGAGCAGCGGCAGGAAAGGCCAAAGACCGAGCAGTTTGCGCCGCTTCATGCCGAGCAACGCGAGCCATAGGATCGACGCGGTTCCGAAAAGCCCCGCCGACATCCAAAGCACGGCCTCGATAAGCTCAAAGGCGGAGGCGGGCGACGGCAGGCCGGCGCCAAGATCATGGACGATGAGCGCGGTAAAAAATGGCCAGAGCGGCGGCGCGATCACCAAACCGGTCATCGTCAGGGCGAGCGCCAGGCTGTGCGCGACGCCAAGCTCCGCGACGAGGCGCCGGGGATCGCGGGTCAGGGTGATGAGGGTCTGCATCCAGCCCTTGGACCAGCGCCGCCGCTGCCTCAGCCAAGCATCGACGAGCGCCGGGGCCTCTTCCTGCGTGCTCGACGGCAAAATACCGACGCCATAGCCGAAACGGGCGAGGCGAAGACCAAGATCGGCGTCCTCGGTCACGTTCCAGGCGTCCCAGCCGCAGACCTCACGCAAAACCTCGGTGCGAAAATGGTTGGAGGAGCCGCCGAGAGGCAGCGGCAGGCCAAGCCCGGCCAGGCCCGGGTTCAAGACGTCGAACAAAATCGCGTATTCGATCGCGAACAGCCGCGTCAGCCAGGAATCCTCGATATTGTCGATCGCGAGCCGCGCCTGAAGGCAGGCAAGCTCGCGCGGGGCACGCAAAAAACGTTCCGCCGCCTCGCGCAATTGGCCCGGAGCGGGGGCGTCCTCGGCATCGAATATGACAAGGAGGTCGCCGCGCACCAGCGGCAAGGCGATGTTGAGCGCGCGGGGTTTGGTTCTTGGCCAGCCGGCGGGCGCGACGACGATCTCGTAGGTGGCGGGCAGATCCAAGGCCTCGATTGCGCGCCGCGTCGCGCCATCGTCGTGCTCGATCACGAGCTTGATGTCGAGCTTGCCGCGCGGATAGTCGAGCGCGGCGAGCGCGGCGGCGAGTTGCGGCACGACCCGGGCTTCCTGGTGCAGCGCGATCACGATCGAATACACCGGCAGCCGGCGATCCTCGACGCGAGCGCGAAACGGCTCTTGTTCGCAAGCGGTGCTCGCCGCACCGGCGAAGAGCCGAAGCCAGATCGAGGCCAGGAAAAAACAGGTCATCGACAATGAGACAATGGCGAGGGTGAAGGCTGGCGCTAAACTGAATGCCAAGGTGGTGGCGGCGGCGGCCGCAATGGCAACGGCGCATTGCGCCTGGCTGGAGCCGGTTTTCGCGGAAAGACTCGGGTCGAGGTTGGCGAGGCCGAGGCATGCCTCGCGCAGGATCGACGCGGTCGCGGCCGCGCGCACCAAGCGGGACAAATGCGAAGGTGTCGTGATCGCAAGGCGCGCGCCCAAGCCCTCGCCGCCTCGCGCCCTCGCCAAGAGTTGGGCAAGCAACTGACCGCGCGGCGCGGCGAGCCAGCATGAG
>JBATYB010000214.1:0-2573 GCA_049673825.1 Methylocella sp.
GTGCCAGCCGCGGCCGCGCCACCAAACTCGTTCGACCTTGGCAGCGTCGGCGTCGCCCGTGACGATCGCGGCCGTCGCCTGCTCCGTGACGACGCCTGGCGGGGGAAGTGTCATCGCGCCGGCGGCCACCGATGCCCCGCCAAGGAGCAGAGCGCCCCCCGCAAGGCTCAAAGCATACGTACGAAATGTCCGTTTCAGCATCTCTAGATCCCTTCGTCTCGGCCTTCCAACTCAATTTCCCCGTCGCCGCACGAATGCGGCGGATGCCATGAATGCACGCTGAACTGCGCATTAATTCGAGGCAACATTTGCACGCGCGCGCCGCCCCGAGGATTGTAGCCCCATAGCTTTTGATCCGGCAATAGGCCTTGTTTCATCGAACCAGAAGCGCGGTTAATGAAATCCTTGCGTTAAACCGGCGGCGGGCGAGCGTTGACGGGAGCGGCTCAAACTGGTCTACATCGGGCGCCATCGGGCGCCAGTGGCCGCGCACCCGATGTTCGCGTAGCCATTCGAGACCGCACCTGAGATGAATTTGCTGACGCCTTTCGCCAACGCCTGGCACCATCGCGAGTTGATCAGGGCCGTGGTTCGGCGCGAATTGGCGGTCCGTTTTCGCGGCACGATCCTTGGCTGGGTGTGGGCGATCTTCGGGCCTCTCGTCATGCTTAGCGCCTATACGGCGATATTTTCCCATGCGGTAGGGCTTCCGGCTTCGGCAAGGGGCGGCGGCACCGGCAGTTACGCTTTGTCAATCTTTACCGGATTGATTGTCTTCAATCTGTTCAGCGAGCTCGCCTACCGCGCGCCGGGGCTTTTGCATGAACACGCGGGTGTCATTAAAAAGTCCATTTTCCCGAGCGAGACCTTGGCCTGGATTGCGACGACTCGCGCCGCCGTCTATGCCGCGATAAGCTTGGCGGTTCTCCTTGTTTTCGAGCTGGCGCTGAGGTGGTGGCTGCCGCCGGCGAGCTTGCTGCTGCCTTTGGTCGTCGCGCCGTTCTTTTTGTTCCTGCTTGGAATCTGCTGGTTTCTCATGGCGCTTGGATCGTTTACCCGCGATGTCGCGCATCTCATGATCTCGATCGTGCCGGTCTTCATGTTCGCGACGCCGATCTTTTATTCGATCGACGACGTGCCGCCCAATCTGCGCATCTATCTGCATCTCAATCCGATCGGAAATTACGTCGAGATGATCCGCGACCTTCTCTTGTTCAATAGACTCCCGGGCCTCATCCTTTATTGCGGGACGGTCTTGGCCTCGCTCCTCATTTTCTTTTTCGCGTATCGTTTCTTCATGCAATACAAGGCCGTGTTCGTCGATGTCATCTGAGCTTGTCATCAGCTGCGACCGGGTCGGCAAGGCATTCCAGCTCTATATGCGGCGCAACGATCAGCTCAAGCAGGCGATCTTCGGGCATTGGAAGCAGTTCTACCGTCAGCATTGGGTGCTGCGGGACGTCAGCTTCAAGGTTCGCCGCGGCGAAACGATCGGCATCATCGGCCGCAACGGCGCCGGCAAAACCACGCTCTTGCAGATCATCTGCGGGATAACCTTGCCGACGCTCGGCACGGTGCAAGTCAATGGGCGGGTGGCGCCGATCCTCGCGCTTGGCGCCGGCTTCGACCACGAGCTGACCGGCCGGGAAAATGCCTTGATCGGCGGCGCCATTCTCGGCCTGCGGCGCGCCGCCGTCGAGGCGAGGCTTCCCGATATCGCCGCCTTCGCCGGTATCGGCGACTTCTTTTATCAACCGCTCAAGCTCTATTCGAGCGGCATGGCGGCGCGGCTTGCTTTTGCCGTTTGCGCGCATGCCGACGCGGACATATTGATCGTGGACGAAGCGCTCTCGGTCGGCGACGAGGCCTTCGGCGCTAAGTGCGACGCTTTTATCAAGGATTTCGCGAACCACGGCACGATCCTGCTCGTATCCCACGATCTCGAAACCCTTCAAACGATCTGCGAACGGGTCATCTGGATCGAGGATGGCGTGGTGCGGAGCATGGGGGCCCCGGAGGACGTCATCGCGCGTTATCGCGAGGCGATCGACGGCAAGCCCGCGCTGGCGCTCGTCGCAGGCTTCTGAGAGTCCGTCCCGAAAGTTTTCATGATTTCTCGACTCTTTATGGCAAGAGGGACATCATTCCCGCGAAATCTTGAGGCCATATGATTCTTATGCACACTGTCGCGTGAGCTGGCTTCCTGGTTTCGCGGGAATGACGTCGTTCTTGTCTAACCCACTGTGTTGTCATCAAATCTTTCGGGACGGACTCTGAGAGTTTGTTCTTAAAATGAATTAGTAATTGCGCAAAGAGGATGGCTATAAAGAGCATTTTCGAACATTCATTCAGCCGTTTGCGTCCAGCAACGGCTCGCCTTCCTCACTGCCGAATTTGCCGAGGTGTTCGCGCATCGAACAGTTCAAGCAGCCGCCACAGCGATCGCGACGTTGAACTGCCCACTCTCTAGAAAAGGCGTCCAGATGAAACCCGCCCGTCAACTCACGCCCAAATTCAAACACGACCTGCAGGAAGGCATCCTTGCTCCCCTTCTCGATCTCGTAAAGAAGGAT
>JBATYB010000215.1:0-2236 GCA_049673825.1 Methylocella sp.
CAGGATTGTCGCCGTGCCGTCAAAGGCCTTCGCATCGCTCCAGGTCTCCCATGGGTGCGCCATCGGCACGGCCCACGTCGTCAGTTGGACGGTCTCGTTTGGCGAGACGGTCAGCGTCAGGCTGAAATCGACGCGCTTCAGCGCCTCGGCGAAACCGAGCGCTCCTGGAGCGGCGTAGGCGGGGTTGCTGTCCATGATCAGCAGCGTGCTGACCTTCCCGGCTCGCATGTCCTCCGCCAGGTCCGCCAGCGGCGCCGCTTGGTCTGCCGGGTATGCAACCGGCGCGAGGAGCTCCAGCGTGTTTCCGCGCGCGCCAAGCTTCTCGTTGATCGCATGCACGAGCGCATGCATTTCGGGAGGCTGATCCGGCCCAACATGGACCAGCGCGCGGCCGCGATTTGCAGTGAGATCCGCGATCGCTTCGCCGACCCAGTCCGGCGGTCCGGACAGGGGCGAGCCCTCCAGGATTCCCGCCGCCAGCGCCATGACGACCTGGTGAAGCTCATGCGGCCCGGCGATGAAGCGATGATCCGCGACGGACCCGGTCAGCGTCGGCGTCGGCTCCACGGCGTAAACGCGGCTCATCTTCCGCGTGCGCGTGGGATTGCGGCGAGAGGCGAAGTCGCGAGCGAAGCGCAGGTGCCCCGGCGCCGAGCTCAAGAGATCGCTGTCGATGGCGAAGATGACGTCCGCCGCGTCGAGTTTCGGCGCCAATTCGACTGGCTCGCCGTACGCGAGCACAGCGCCCTTTGAAACATTCTCGCGCGAGATCGCCTGCCACCGGTGCCAGCGGGCTTCTGGGTAAAATGCAAGCAGCGCATCCAGCTGACCGGTCAGGGTCGGCGAGGCGATCGCGCCGGTGAGGATGCGGAAACCCTCGCCGCGGCTCGCCGCGATTTTTGCTCGTTGCGCCGCTAAAGCGGTCTGCAAGCTCGATTGATCGGACGGGGAGCCGTGCGCCGTTATCGCCCAAGCCCGATCCGGATCGTAGAAATCGAGCACTTGCGCTTGCGCGAAGACGTCGGTGGCGCCGAGGCTTGCCGGATGCCGAGGATTTCCTTCCACCTTGATAGGCCGGCCCATATGGTGCTTGACCACGATGCCGGTCGCGTATCCGTCAAGCACATTGGCGGTGGCGTAGAAATTTGGCAGACCGGGGATAACGCTTGGCGGCGCCCTCACCGCTGGAATAAGCGTTCCTTCCGGCGCCCAGTCGCAGCCGCCAAGCCCGGCCATCGCAAAAGCCGCCGCCATCAGCTTGAGCGCGCTCCGGCGATCATGCGGCGAGGCCAGCGCCTCGGCCAGGCCGGGAAATTCCTGCGCCGCGCGCGCGACGAAGTCCGGATCGTCCGCCAGTTGCTCCAGGCTGCGCCACTGGAGGCTCAGCGGTGACATATCGAACAATCCGTCAGAGTGCGGCCACCAATATGATACTCGCTCATCAGCATTTCCGGCGAAGGTGTGTCGGCGGCCCGGCGCCATTCGGTGTTGTAGATCTGATCCTTCGGCCGGAGATTCGGGCCGGGGTTGCGATGACAGTCGAGGCAGAACTGCATGGTGAGAGTTTTGGCCTTGTAGCTGAGCGGCATCTGGTCTACCTCGCCGTGACAGCTCGAGCAGCCGACGCCCTTGGCGATGTGAATGCTGTGGTTGAAATAAACATAGTCCGGCAAGTCATTGATCCGGTTCCAGACGAGCGGCTTGCCGTCTGCAAGGCTTTGCCGCACCGGTGCCAATAGGGCGGCGTTCGTCCAGATCTGGGAATGGCAGGTCATGCAGGTGTAGGTGGGCGGCATTCCGGCGCTGGACGACACCTCCACCGAAGTATGGCAGAAGCGGCAATCGATCCCTAAACCCGCGACATGATGTTGGTGGCTGAATGGCACCGGTTGACCGACAAACCAGTGGACGTGACGTGCGTAATCGGTTCGGGGCCAGAACCAAAACCAGCCGATGCCGACTACGCAGACCGCTGCCAAACCCAAAAGGGTCAGCGCAGCCCAATAATTGGCGCGCGGCCGGAAAATAGCGGCCATTCGGACAACGCTCCGTGCATTGCGGTGATCTCTTTAATCAAGCCTAAGCAACCCAAAACAAAGAGTCAACGGAATGTCCGGGCTCAGCACATATGAGACGGAGAGGCATTCCGGTCTCGGCAGATTTGAAGATACTGGTTTGGGGTTTTGCCGTCGAGAGCGCCATGCGGCCTGAAGTGGTTGTAGAGATGCTGGAAGGC
>JBATYB010000216.1:0-2415 GCA_049673825.1 Methylocella sp.
GGACAAGCGTCTGCACGCCGGTCATGCCGGAAGGGCTTTGCGGATAGGGCCTTGCCTTCTCCGCAAGCGTATGCGGCGCATGATCGGACCCAAAAATATCGGCGATGCCTTGCGCCACTGCAAACCAGAGGCGTTCGCGATGGCTTTTGTCTCGGATAGGCGGATTCATCTGCAATTTCGTGCCGAGCCACGCATAGTCCTGCGCCTCAAAAGTCAAATGATGCGGCGTCACCTCGACGCTCGCAATGTCCTTGTGTGCCGCCAATAAATCCAGTTCCTCGCCGCAAGACACATGCAGCACATGGATCAAGGCGCGCTTTTCCCGCGCGATGCGCAGGAGGCGTCCGGTCGCGCGCAGCGCCACGGTTTCGTCGCGCCAGACGGGATGCGAGGAAGGATCGTTTGGCGCCCGCAAATCCTTGCGCTCGTTGAGGCGAAACTCGTCCTCGCTGTGGAAAGCCGCGCGCCTTCTGGTCTGGTCAAGGATGGCGGCTAGTCCGGCATCGTCCGCGACGAGGAGCGAACCGGTCGAAGACCCCATGAACACCTTGATTCCGGCGGCGCCCGGCAAGCGTTCGAGCTCTGGAATATCACGCCAATTATCCGCCGTGCCGCCGACCCAAAACGCGTAATCGCAATGCATGCGGCCTTTCGCCCGCGCCATTTTATCGGCGAGCGCCGCGGCGCTTGTGGTCGAGGGATCGGTGTTGGGCATTTCGAAAACCGCCGTGACTCCCCCAAGGACAGCCGCGCGGGAGCCGGTCTCAAAATCTTCCTTGTGCGTCGCGCCCGGCTCGCGGAAGTGCACTTGGGTGTCGATCACGCCCGGCAAAATATGGAGGCCGGTGGCGTCGATTGTCTCTCCGGCGCCGGCGTCGAAGAGATCGCCGATTTCAGCGATCTTCCCGGCCTCAATTCCGATGTCGCGCGCGTTCTCGCCGGTATGATCGACCACATTGCCACCCTTCAAGATCATGTCGAAATTTTGGGGCACTGGCTCATCCATGGCAAGGCAAAAGCAACTTGCGCCCAGCCGGTGGCGGATTATCTACAAATGGGAAGGGTGAAAGTCGAGGGTTTGAATGGACGAGCTGGTATGTCTATTGGGCGATCGCGGCGTCATCGAAGTGGCGGGCGCCGACGCGACGGGTTTTCTCCAAAGGCTCATCACCAACAGCGTGCTTAATATTCCCAAGGGGGAAGGGCGCTATGCCGGGCTTTTGACGCCGCAAGGCAAATTGCTGTTCGATTTCTTCGTCGTTCCGCTGCCGGAGGGACCCGGCGCGGGCTTTTTGGTCGAGTGCGCCGGCGAACAGACCGCCGATCTCGTCAAGCGGCTGAATTTGCACAAGATGCGAGCCAAAATCGCGATCGAGGATAAATCAAGAGATTTTGCCGTCGCGGCGATTTTTGGCGGCGAGGCGCCGGCCGGCATTGAAGGTGTTTTCTATCGCGACACGCGGGCGGCGGGCATGGGCCTGCGAATCATTGCGCCCCGCGCGGCCTCGGCAAAGCTCGCTCGCGCGGAGGCGTCGCGCTACGAGGCGCACCGCATCGCGCAAGGCGTGCCGAAAGGCGGTATCGATTTCCGCTATGGTGACGCATTCGTGCATGACGTCAATCTCGACTTAATGAACGGCGTCGACTTCAAGAAGGGCTGCTATGTCGGTCAGGAGGTTGTCGCCCGCGTTCATTACCGCAATTCGGCACGTAAGCGTATCGTAAAAATCCATTTCGATGGTCCGGCTCCCGCGCAAGGCACGCAAATAACGGCGGGTGAAACGAACATCGGCCAGGTCGGCTCGACGGCCGGCGTCGAGGGGCTCGCGATGGTGCGGCTCGACCGGCTGGAAGAGGCGCGGGCCGCAGGCGTTGCGCTGAAGGCCGGGGATGTGGCAGTCGATGTCACTGAGCCAGGTTGATCCGGCGAAAGATTTGGGGCGCGAGACTTACGCTAGAGGAGGCGCCTTTGCAGTCAAACCATTTGGCCGGCGACGGCAAGCCGCGCTGCCCATGGCCCGGCGACGACCCTCTCTACCTTTCCTATCACGACGAGGAATGGGGCGTGGCGGAACGCGACGACCGGGCGCTCTACGAAAAGCTGATCCTCGACGGATTCCAGGCCGGGCTGTCCTGGATCACGATATTGCGCAAGCGCGAGGCGTTTCGCGCCGCGTTCGATCAATTCGATCCGGAAAAGATCGCCCGCTACGATCGCGCGAAGATCGACGCTCTGATGCAAAATTCCGGCATTATCCGTAACCGCGCGAAAATCGAAAGCACCATCACCTCGGCCCGCGCCTGGCTGAAAATTCAAGAGGGCGAAGGCTTTTCAAATTACCTCTGGGGCTTTTTCGACGGCCGGACGATCGAGAACCATTATCGCGACGTGACCGAAATCCCGGCGCAAACCCC
>JBATYB010000217.1:0-4988 GCA_049673825.1 Methylocella sp.
GCGCGAGACCGCCGCTGTTGGCGGGCCGCGGCTTGCGATGGAAGCCGGAGCGAGCAAGGCCGGGAAGCTTGCATGGCTTGCGGATCGGCGGCGCGATGCCGCCGTCAACGCGCACTCCGCGGTCCGGGACGCTCATCTTCCGGACCTCTCGGCTAAAAAATCCCGCTCATGGCGGGCTTGTCGCACCATCCGCCGCCAACCGGCCAATCTTGGCGCGCGGCTTTTCGATCTCGCGTTGCCGGATCGCCCCGGCGCCGTGGCCGACGCCGGCGTCGAAGGCGCGGGCAGGCCGCGATGGCGGTTGCTTCTTCCAAGCGCAAACCGGATTCGGACGGACCTCGCGACATCGCGCCAGGTCCGCCGCCGCCTGCCCGCGCGGCGCCTCGAGGGCAATTCTTGCCTTCGGCGCCCCGGCGATCTTCCGTCTCGTCTTCTTGGGCATTTGCCGCTCCCTTTGCGATGACGGAACGGCCTTGCCTCCAATTCATCAACCGGTCCCAAAAACCGCGTCCGCTTCAGAGGGATGCCGCGCGCGCCTTAAAAGTTGCTAATGAGCGCCATGCCGCCGACCATCAACGCGGCCCCCAAGGCGCGCCAGATATTCATCGGGTGCGGCGCGAGGTTGAACCAGCCGAAATGGTCGATCGCGAGCGACATCAGGATGTTGGCCGTGATGAGCAGACCGGCGAACGCGCCCGCGCCGACCTTGTCGACGAAGAGCAACCCGGCGACGACCGCGAACGCGCCGATCAGGCCGCCGAGCGGCGCCCACCAGGGCATCGCGCCGACGCCCTCGACGGTCGGCAACGGCCGCGGCACGCAAACGAACACGACCACGAGGAAGGCGACGACCGGAAGAAACGACACGAGGCTGGCGAGCCACGGATTCGTCAAAGCGTTCCGGAGCGCGCCATTCATCGGTGGCCCCCAGGCCTGCAGCGCACCGGCGATGAGGATCAGCGGGTAAAGCCAAGTCGAACTCATAACGAGCACTTCCTTGTCGAGAAAATTGCCAGCCACCTTAGCCCGCGAGCCCCGTCACCACCGGCCCGGCATGTTTCCACCGTCGTTTGGGCCGCCGCGGAACAATTGTGTGTGCGCCGCGGTCCGGCGCATTCCAAAATGCTCGCGGTGATCGAGAAGGGAATCAAGGCATTGAAGTGGAAGCCATGGTATAGGCAGGCCGGCCGGGCAATCGACATTCGCGGAAATTGCTCGTCGTGGGCGCGCGAGCCGGGTCGTGAGATGCGGCGGCAGGTGGATCTCAGTGCCGTCTGTCAGGATGACACCATCGAGCTCGCCGATCGGGGTTAGCGTAAAACGCCGCACCGTACCCGGTGTCTCCGGCAGTTGGTTGGAATAGTAACTCGCCGCGGGCGGCGCGGGAGGCGGTGCCACGACCGGCGGTGCAGGCGGCGGAGCCGGCGCTTGCGCCAAAGAGGCAGGACCGGTCGCGATCGCCCCTATGGCCGCGCGAGGCAGAAGAAGTTTGACAAGTTTGGCATGCATTTGATCCTCCTTGGCGGCGTCTGGCGACATCTCGTCAAGGGATGAACCGCAATCGCCGTGCCAGTCTTGACAGCCTCGTCCTCCTTCGATTTCGTGAATGTCCACGTGCTTGACCTGTCGTTTTTGGAGACGCTTGATGTCCGGCCCTATGACGGCGGAGATCGGCATGACGGCGGGGATTTTGGCTTTTCCGAGGTGGCGTGGTGCGTGACGCCGCTCCGGAAGGAAAGTTTAGGAAGCCTCCGCAACAAGCTCCGGGCGGCCCCAATGAGCGCACCATCGAGGGCCGCGGAAGGAAGCCAGGCCGGCGGCTGATTGGCGCCGCCCTTGCTCCCTGATCGTCCCGCGGCAATGGCCGCACGCGCGGTTGCGGACCTTGGGGCCTTGCCGGCGAGATCTGGATTTCGGACAGTTGCTTGAGGTTCGCCGGCAACGCCGGCCCGATAACCCGATGAGATGACATGTTCCGATCGTTGCGCGGACGCCTCGTTGTTCTGCTTGTGCTGCTGGCCGCCGCCGCGATCGCGGCCGGGATGCTCATGGTCGGCTTGTTCCGCCAGTCGGCGGCGGCCCGGGCCGGACAGGCCGAGGCGGAAATCGGCCGCGCGTGCGATGCGATCGCCGGGGCATACCGGTTCTATCGCGCGGGATGGCGGGGGCAAGCGCCCGCGCTCGGCGACGAGCCCTTCCGCCGCGGTCTGACCGCGGCCGTTCAGACGGCGCTACGCAACCGGCCAGGTGTCGAGGGGGGGATTTGGCAGGGCGAGGAAGGTTCGATCGCCTATGCCTTCCCGACCTACGAAGGCTCGGGACCGAAAACCGATGTCCCGCAGGCCGAGCTTTCGCGCATCCGGGCGGTCAATCGCGCGGCCATCGCCGAGGATCGCGAGGTCAGCAGCCGCTATGATGCCGCCTCGCAAATCCTCTTGGCCGGCGCCTGCCCGCTGCCCGGCCCGATCCCGAGCTTGACCGGCTGGACGATGACCCGGGTCCTCACGTTTGCCGGGCGCGGCTACCGGCAGCTGATGGCCGGGCTTGGTCTTCTGCTCGCCACCGTCCTGGCCGCCGCGGCCTTGCTGACCCGGCTGACGATGACCTGGTCGCGCCATGTCTCGCAGATCGAGACCGCTCTCAAGGCGCACGATATCGCGGAGCTGCCGAGGTTGCCCGCGACGGGAGAGCGCGAGCTGGATCGCATCGTGACGGCGCTGAACGAAGCGGGCCGCCGGCTTTCCGACGCGCGGCAACAAGCCGATCAGCTGGCCCGCCAAATCGCAACGGGAGAGCGGTTGGCCGCGATTGGCCATGTCGCGGCCGGCGTCGCCCATGAGATCCGCAACCCCATCGCCGCCATGCGGCTCAAGGCGGAGAACGCGATGGCCGGAGCCGCCGAGCGAAAAAGCGAGGCGTTATCGTTTATCCTCGGCCAGATCGACCGGCTCGACGCGCTCCTCCGCCGGCTGTTGAGCGTCACGGAGCGCGACCGGCCGCGCCGCGGATGGGTGGGACTCGACGCCTTTCTCGACGCCTGCCTCGCATCGCATGCCGAGCTCGCCGCGGCAAGGCGGATCAAGCTCGAGCGGGCCGGCGATGGAGGGGACGCCCGCTTCGATTCCGATCAGATGCGGCGCGCCCTCGACAACCTCGTCCTGAACGCGATCCGCGCGGCGCCGGCCGGAAACCTCATCCGGGTCGCGGCAAGGCGCGAGGCGGAAGGCCTGGTCTTGGCGGTCCACGATGGGGGCCGCGGACCGCCGGCGGACATCCGCGACCATCTGTTCGAGCCGTTCGTGACCGGTCGCCCCGGCGGGACCGGGCTTGGCCTTTCGATCGTTCGCGAGGTCGCCGCGGCCCATGGCGGGACGGCGCGGCTCGCCGCGTCCGAGGCAGGCACAACCTTCGAGATCGTCGTGCCATGGCCGCAATCCTGATCGTCGATGACGACGCGGCCATGCGCGACGCATTGGCCGAGGCGGTTCGCGATCTCGGCCACGCCGCGCGGTTGGCCCCATCCGGCGAAACCGCCTTGGAGATGCTCGATCGCGAGGCGGTGAGCGCCGTGCTCCTCGATCTCCGGATGGCCGGGATGGATGGGCTAGAGGTGCTGCGGCGCATCCGCGGGCGGCCACGCCAGCCGCCGGTGACCGTGTTGACGGCCCACGCGACCGCGGCGAATACCATCGAGGCGATGCGGCTCGGCGCCTTCGATCATCTGACGAAGCCGATTGGCCGCGACGACCTGGCCCGCGTGCTCGAGGGCATGCTGGCGAGCATCGCCGGGCCGCGTGCCTCTCGCCCGGAGCCCGGGCAAGAAGAATTGATCGGCTCGGGCGAGACCATGCGGGCCGTCCAGAAGACGATCGGCATGCTGGCCGACAGCGACGCGACCGTGCTCATCACGGGCGAGACCGGAACCGGCAAGGAGCTGGTGGCGCGCGCCATTCACGGCCACGGCCATCGCGGCGGCGGGCCGTTCATCGCGGTCAACTGCGCGGCCATTCCCGACGAGCTGCTGGAGAGCGAGCTGTTCGGTCATGTGCGCGGCGCGTTCACCGGCGCCGTGAGCGATCGGACGGGGGCCTTCCGGCAGGCGGAGAACGGGACGCTGCTGCTCGACGAGATCGGCGACATGGATGCGGCCATGCAGGCCAAGATCCTCCGGGCCCTGCAGGAACGGGTCGTGACCCCGGTCGGCGGCAAGCCGGTGCGGGTGAACGTTCGGGTGATCGCGGCGACGCATCGCGATTTGGCGCAGCGCGTTCGCGACGGGAGCTTCCGCGAGGATCTGTTCTACCGGCTGCACGTCGTGCCGGTCCGGCTGCCGCCCTTGCGCGAGCGCATCGCGGACATCGTTCCGCTTGCCGAGCATTTCCTTGGCCGTGCCGGCGCCGGCAAGCGCCTCTCCGCCGATGGCGCCGCCCGGCTGATCCGGCATGCCTGGCGGGGCAATGTCCGCGAGCTCAAGAACGCGATGGAACGCGCCGCGGCATTGGTGCGCGGCGAGCTCATCACCGCGGTCGATCTCGCCTTCCTCGCGGAGAGCCAAGCTTCGCAGGGAGAGACCGGCGATTGGCCGGATGAAGACTTGCCGGCGGCGGTGGCGCGGCTCGAGGAGATGTTGATTCGCCGCGCGCTGGAGAGGAGCGCCGGCAACCGGGCCGAGGCCGCGCGGATGCTCAACGTGCATCGCCAGCTCCTCTACGCGAAGATGAAGCGCTACGGCCTCGATGTGTCCGAAGGCCGGACGGACGGCGTCGGGGAAACGGACGGCGCCAATCGGTAGAACCGGCAAGAAATCCAGGAAATCCGCCATTCCCGGCGCTGGCACGCCTGTTGCTGCTCGTTCCTCAAGAGCTTCGGCTTCCGCGCTCTTTGAGGAGCGAACGGCATGATGTCTCCCTGGAAACCGGCGCTAGCGTGCGGGTCCGCGGCTTTGGCCTTGAGCGCCGCCGCGATCGCGCAAGCCGCGCCGCCGCCGC
>JBATYB010000218.1:0-4010 GCA_049673825.1 Methylocella sp.
ACATTGGCCGAGCGGTTTACGCTTGGCCGCCCGAAAGTCGTCGCGGAGCAAATTTCCCGCGACGGAACGAGGAAATGGCTCCTAAGGTTTGACCCGAAGGACGCGCGCGACAAGGGCGCCGAGGTCGAGTGCGTCTATATCCCCGAGAGCGATCGCGGCACGCTTTGCGTTTCGAGCCAGGTCGGCTGCACGCTGAGCTGCACCTTTTGCCGCACCGGAACGCAAAGGCTTGTCCGCAATTTGACCGCGCGCGAGATCATTTGCCAAGTTTTGATCGCGCGGGAAAGACTTGGGGATTTTCCGGGACTGACGCCGCAAAACGACGGGCTCGTGCCGGGTGAGGGTCCTCGCGCGGTGTCGAACATCGTGTTCATGGGCATGGGCGAACCGCTCTATAATTTCGCCAATGTGCGCGACGCCGTGGCGGTGTTTTCCGATGGCGACGGCCTCGCGTTGTCGAAGCGGCGGATCACGGTTTCGACGGCGGGTGTCGTGCCGCACATGGAAGAACTTGGCCGCGAGACCGGCGCGATGCTCGCCATTTCGCTCCACGCGGTGCGCGACGAGCTGCGCGACAAACTCGTGCCGCTCAACAAGAAATATCCGATCAAGGACTTGCTTGCGGCCTGCCGAACTTACCCCGGCGCCTCCAACGCGCGGCGCATCACCTTCGAATATGTGATGTTGAAGGACATCAACGATTCGCCCGCCGACGCGAGGGAACTGGTGCGGCTTTTGAAGGGCATTCCGGCCAAGAGCAATCTCATACCGTTCAATCCTTGGCCCGGCGCGCCTTATGAATGTTCGGACTGGGAAGGAATCGAGAAATTTTCCGGCATTGTGTTTAACGCTGGCTATGCGAGTCCGGTGCGCACCCCGCGCGGGCGCGATATACTGGCCGCCTGCGGGCAGTTGAAGAGCGAGACGGAAAAGCTGCGGGCGAGGGCAAGGCTCGTGATGGAGCATTGAATGCAAGACCAGATGTTTACGCATTCGTATCGAGGCTTATCTCTTTGCCTCGGGTTCGTCGGAAGGGGTGGCCGCAACCCTTAGGGCTAAATCCTAAATCGTTGGCCAGCAAGCAAAAGCGCGCTTCGCGAGCGGCTTGCTCCCGCGCCAGCTTCACCACCTCTCGGGACACGACCCAGGTGTTTGGCCACGCCGAACCGGGCCGAAGCCTCACGGATGAGCGTTGTGGTCGCCGATTCAGGGTGAACGCACGGCGCGCCGAGGTGGCGGCATGATACGGAACTCGACCATTACGGAAGCTGGCAATTTACCGGAGCGAACCGATTCTGTCCCGTGTATGGTGCAACTGAGGTCTATCATCCGGCGAGGACCGGCAGGGCGGGGCTGCGTCAGGTCGCCACGGCGGGCAAGCCGATTACAGAATCATCGCCTATGAGCGCGACGGTTGCGAGCTTATGGAGCGTCCACGTTGGGCAGCCTATTCGTTGTTCCGTTCGCGCAGAACCGCCGCACGAAACGGGTTGCCCAATCGCTAAGATCGTCCTAGCTGGGACAATTGGCCGTCACCATGCTCGTAGTATTTTTCGGTAACAGTGAAGAATTTGCTATAATTGTAGCCATAGGATCTGATGGTAGCTAAATCGACCTTGTTCAACACCACTCCTGTTACGGTGCCCTTGTTGAGATGGACGCTGTCAATTGCCTGGAACACAAGATCACGATCCGTCCTGTTCCATTCGATCAAGAGTATGGTCTTGTCTGCAATGCTAGAAATTACTACAGCGTCCGAGACCGGCAGGATAGGAGGGCTGTCGAGAAAAACCAGATCGTAATGTTCCGAAGCAAATTTCAGGACCTCGATCATTCGAGGCGAACCGATGAGATCGAGCGAGCTTTGGGCACGGTTTCCTACCGGCACAATCGTCAATGACGAATAATCGTTTGCGACCTCATCCCATTTGGCACGTCCGGCAAGCAAGTCAATTAGACCTCCGGTTTTTTCTAGATGAAATAATTTCGACGTCATTGGGCGGCGAAAGTCGCAATCGATTAGAACCACGCGTGCGCCTGAGAGCGCCGACGACACCGCGAGCGTCGCTGCCAGAGTCGACTTGCCCTCGGCGGGGACAGCTGAGGTAATCTGAATCACGTTCGCTGTCTTATCGCCATCTGTCCGCCGCAATCCAACGCGGATGCAGCGCAGGGCTTCGGCAAAGTGAGAAAACTGGTTCGCAACCACATACTGGAGAATGTCGAGATGCTGCCCTTTTTGTTCGAAATCGTCAACGTTGAGGAGCGGAACGCTCGCCAACATCGGCAGACGCAAAGTCTGCTCAAGCTGCATTGGGGTGACAAACGTCGATTGCATTCGGCCGGAGATCCAATACTCGGCAACGAAAGCGCCGCCTAGGCCGAGCACCGATCCAAGACCGAGAGACACCATTATGAAGAGCGGCAGACGGGGAAAACTCGCTTGGGCCGGCACGTGCGCGTTTTCAATTATCCGCGCCTCAGCTTCCTGCATGGTTTGGCTCTGCTCTAATTCCTTGAATTTATTGAGTAAAGAGTCGTAGACGTGCCGGTTGGCATCGGCAACACGCTGAGCTTCTCGAAGTTTTGTCTGTCCATCGAGGTTCGCCGCACCGCCTGCCCCGGTTAGCTTTTTCAGTTGCTCCTTTAAGGCTATGACATTGTTGCGGGAGGCCGCGTAATCATTTTCCAGATTAGCAATGATGCGATCTTCTTCGGCGGATATTTGGCCTTGAATGGCATGGAGCCCCTCTTTCGCGCGGATAGCTTCGGGGCGGGGTGTAGTGTCGTGCTGTGACGGCAAGGGCTGCATTTCGGCCAATTTCCGCATAATTTCGGTTTGCTGGGCGCGCAGACCCGTGATCACGCCCGATGCCATGACTTCCGGAAGACCTTCAAGATTGCCGCCGGATTGCCGGACACGGCGAGCCTGCTCGACTTTCGCCTGTTTTAGCGAAAGTTCGACCTCCGCAGCGCCGATCGCCCCGTTGAGCTCAGTGATCTGCTGGCTAGCTACGGTCGATACACCGTTCTCGCCGGTTGCGGTCAATCCGTACGTCTGCCGAATCTTGGCAACGGCTTCTTCGCTGTCAATTGTTTCCTTGCGCATCTCCGTGAGGCGGCCGAAAAGCCACGATATGCCGCGCCGCGCCGATTCGTACTTGGCCTGAAGCTGATCATTTAAGTAGGCCTCGCTGACCGCCTGCGCCAAATGTGCCGCTTTAACCGGATCGCTGGAGTTAACTGCGACATTAATGACATATGTGAAACCCTCGCGCGTAACTGAAGTGGCCTTTCGAAGGCGCCCCGTCGCAATGGCAATGCGATCCTTTCGATCGGCGGAGCGATCGACGTCCCTAAATCCCGGGACCCTGGACAGCAGTCGCGCCAAGAAACGCCGCCGAACTAATCCGAATTCCGGATCATCGTAGAGCTTCACGGACGTGACCACGCGCTCTAGCACCTCACTCGACTGAATGATTGATCCAATGCTGGCGATCTTGGTGGAATCAACCATCATCGCCGCACCGAAGTCCGTTCCCGGACCGAGTGAACCGGGAGTCTTGGGGTCGATCAGGATCGCAACCGTGCCGGTGTAGCGGGGTGTCAATGAGATAAAGATCGCCATCGCGACCAGCACGGCAAGAAAAGGAACGCCGCACACGATCGGAAGCCGCCGGACAAATATCCTTACTATCTCGCGAAGGCCTAAGGCATTGGTCTCCGAGGGCACCTGGCCCGCCTTCCGCTGCCAGTCGTTGGCCGACATTTGGGAATTCATCTCTACCTCAATTCATTGCTACTTCAAATGCATCTAAAGCTACAAAACCTACAGCTTAGCACTTGCGCTAATATATCCTTCAAACGAAGAAAAAGCAAGGTCATGTCCGGGCTCAGCACATATGAGACGGAGAGGCATTCCGGTCTCGGCAGATTTGAAGATACTGGTTTGGGGTTTTGCCGTCGAGAGCGCCATGCGGCCTGAAGTGGTTGTAGAGATGCTGGAAGGC
>JBATYB010000219.1:0-1883 GCA_049673825.1 Methylocella sp.
GGTTTAGCAAACCGCCGCCTTCAGCCTCTCGGCCACGTCTCCGTGCATGCGGAAAACGGCGCACTCTGGACGCGTCCCCATATGCTCGCCGAGGTATGCCCGAGCACCGGCGCGATGGCAAGGCCCCGCGCGCGGCGGAGCCCCCTGACGGCCGCAGCCAAGGCGCTCTGTCCGGCTTGGCGCCTAAGTGTCGCACCACGGCGAAGGTTGCGTGCGTTGCGGCAACGCCACACCGCCCCCCGGAAAAAGGGCGGCCGGCGCAATTTCGCTTTACTTGACCGGCGCGGCGGCTAAGCTGCGGTTATGGCTAGGAGGGAGACTGGGCCCGGATCAATACCGGACGCCATTGGCGGCCGCGCGGACTTTATATATAGTCATGTATAGCCGGACAGGTTCGGAGCGAGACGAGACGGAAAATGCGAACACGATGCCTTCCGGCAAAGGCCTGTCGGAGCGGTGCCGCGGGAAGCGGAGGCAGGATGGTGTCCGCCGTGGGGGGCTGGACATGAAACTGAGCCAAGGACTTCTTCTGGCTTCGGCGGCGAGCTTGGCGGAATTGACCTTTGTGCCGAGCGCCCGCGCTGCCGATCTTCCGGCGCGCCAGGCGGCGCCGATTGAATATGTCCGCATTTGCGACGCCTACGGCGCCGGCTTCTTTTATATTCCGGGCACCGATACTTGTTTGCGAGCTGGCGGCGTGGCGCCGACCGAGCTGCGCGGCTTCGATCCTTCTTGCACCATCGCCGGCCCGCTCTTTTGCGGCAATGGCGCCCAGCATCTCGGCGCTGGATTTGTTCCGCTGCCATTCGAATACTACGGCTCGAGTGGCAGCGCCGCTCTCGGCGGTCTTGCGCAGCAACCGGATATGTTTAACACGACGGCCGGAACGGGCGCGTCGCGGGCGGCGACGGTTCTCAATAAGGCGTTCATCGAGTTCGCCGGCCTGACCGCGGGGCAGGCGCAATCGATGCTCGATTTCTACGCCGGCGCCTATAATGACCATGGTTTGCGCGGGTCCAATGCGACTGTTGCCCTATTGGCCTATACGGCGACCTTCGGCAACGGTTTCTCCGGGATCATTTCATTCGAAGATCAACCGGACCGGCGCGCGGCCATCGGCAGCACGATCGCCAGCACGACCGCGGCGCCGATCACCATCGGCGGCGTTTCCGCGACCTCCTTCCAGGGCCAGCCGGTGGGCTCGAGGGCGCCGGAGATCGTCGGCAATCTCCGCCTCGATCAGCCATGGGGGGCGATGCAGCTCTCGGCGGCGGCGCATCAGCTTAGCGATAGCGTTTTTGCGATGACCGCCCTTACCACGCCGCCCGGCGCCTATGCCTTTCCGGCCTTGACCAGCAATTCCATTGGCTTCGCGGTTCAGGGCGGCGTGCGCTTGAACGCCGACTATCTCTCGCCCGGCGACAAGCTTTGGTTGCAGGCCGCGTATGAAAAAGGCGCTATCGGCTATGTTGCCGGCAATAATCCTGCCTACAGCTATGGGCCGGTCAATCAGAACCGGTTGCCCGGCTCCGGCGGTACCCCGCTCGATTACGGCGACGGCCGGAACCCGCAGATCAATTCCGGCTGTGTCTTCACCGGCAGCGGTCCCTGCGAACAGCAATGGGGCTGGGATATCACCGGCGCCTACAAGCATTATTGGCTCCCCATCCTGAGTTCGGCTGTCTATGGCTCCTATCTCGAGGTCCACTATCCGGCCAATGCGCTCAACGGATTTGGCGGCGCGGCCGGCGTCTCGAACCTCAAGGAAGCGCGGATCGGCAGCAACCTCGTTTGGCCCCCGCTCAAGGGTTTCGATATCGGCGCCGAATTCATGTATGTGCATTTGAACCAGCCGCGGCCGGCTGGCCTCGCGCCGGATCCGG
>JBATYB010000220.1:0-5375 GCA_049673825.1 Methylocella sp.
GCGTTGGCTTGCGGAATTATATAGAATAATTGCGCCTCAAGGCTTTTTGCTCCTCTCCGTAGCGGGCACCAATATCGCCAACACACTCCCGGAGGGATTGAAAGCGCAATTTCACGCTCAAGGTTTCCACTTTCTTCATTCTCCGGTGTGGGAGGGCATTCATGCGGAATGGTACGCCGACGCCTATCAATCTGAAGAGTTTGTGCGAGACAGATTTTCGAAGTGCTTCGAGGTCTTATCATATACTTCGGCGGGCCTAAATGGACATCAGGATTTGGTCGTCATGAGGAAGCGGCCGTAATGCTCCTGGACAGCTGAATTGTCCTAACTTGCGGGCTATGGGTAAGATACCCAGTGCTAATCGACGGAACGTCCCATAGAAAGTGAGATGCTGTGCAATTTTCACAAGAAGCCGAAACTTTTGATGAACAGGCATATTTGGAGCGCTATCCCGACGTTGCCCTGGCGGTAGCGATGAATCATTTTTCTTCAGGATATTCACATTACATTGGTTGCGGATTTAGGGAAGGACGAGTTTTAACTCGGCCATTCAAGCCAGAGATTATCGACATACCTTCTGCCTCGCGTGAAGGGTCTCTTTTCAGCCCCGCGTTTTCGACCTCGCCGCCGCAGCTTTTCAATGGTCAAGTAATGCCTGGAGATCTGCATTACATGTATTCGAATATCTGGAACCAGTGCAGGCCAGAAACGGAAATTGTTTGCGGTATTTTGTCCGATGTTGTCGTGGACGGGCAAGGCCTAGTGTTTGATGGTAATGGAAGATTATATCGGCAGACCATTCATTCTGCCGGCGCTCATGAAATTGACCAAGCCTACAGGAATGTCCGTTCTTACCTGGAAAGTGACGACACGCTTGCGATGTCTGGCGTAACTCTCCTCTGCGAAAAAAGTGGCATCGAGAATTATGGGCATTGGCTCGTGGAAATGCTGCCTATTGTTTATTTGTACCGTGATAGATTGGAGGAAGACTGGTTCTTAAGAGCCCCCATCGTCTCTAATCTCGCCATGAATAATGTTGTTAGGGACTCGATCGAGTTAATCGGCATAAAACCTTCTCGAATTAGGTGGGGGATGAAAGGAATGCCTCAGCGATATGAGAGGCTCGCTGTCGTGCATGGCCTCAGCAGGCCCGGAGATTTCTACTCTCCACATGCCATCGAGTGTCTCGAATCGATCGCCGCAAAGGTGCCGGGGAAAGGACGCCATAAGATTTGGGTCAGCCGAGAAAAAACAACTCGCGCTCTCATGGACGAACCCGCACTATGTGAAATACTGAAAAGCCAGGGTTGGATTATAGCCAGACTTGGCGACACACCACTCCGACATCAAATCGAATTGTTCAAAAACGCGGAAGTCATTGCCGGAGTGCTTGGAGCTGGCCTCACTAACTTGGTTTTTGCGAATTCCTCTACTAAGATTTTGTCCTTTGTCCCCAGCCAAATGCCTGACATATTCTTTTGGATGTTGTCAAAGCTCAAACGACAATCGTTCAGCGAGGTGCGCTGCGAGCAAGAATACAGTGGCCGGGAGGAATACAACTGGAACTGCAAGCTATTGATGACCAGCGAAGAGGCCCTTGTTTTCATAAACGAAATACTAAATGCAAATTAAGGAGAAGCGTGTATGGCGCGGTTGCGCATTTTTCGCCTATAATTTTGCAAGGGGCTCCATGGAAAGCCAAACGGCAAGCGCAACGCCTCATATCCCCGATTTGCACAAGGGTGCGCACTACCATGAGTTCATGGCTTTGCTGAGCGAGAAAAGGGAAACAACGCGGTACCTTGAGATAGGCGTAGAAGAAGGTATCTTGATGAGCCACATCTACGCAGATCTTGCGGTGGGCGTAGATCCGGCGTTTAGAATTTCCGCCAATCTAGCAAAAAACAAACGAAAAACGTGTCTTATCAGCGCCACTAGCGACAGTTTCTTCGCCGAGCCATCTCTCGTGGCATACTTGTCGGGTGCGCCTGATCTAGCTTTCTTGGACGGCTTTCATACGTTTGAGTTTCTGCTGCGGGATTTCTTTAATACAGAGGCAATCAGCGACCCTCATTCTTTGATCATTATGCATGATTGCTTGCCCCTCAATGATGTAATGGCAATCAGAGATCTGGCTGAATGGCGTCCGAAAATGATGGGAACGCGGTTTGAAAAATGGTGGACGGGAGACGTCTGGAAAATAATACCTATCCTGCAAACGTATCGACCGGATCTGAAGATTATGTATGTAGATTGCTATCCTACCGGCTTGGTCTGCGTATCTAATTTGAACCCGGACAGCGGGATTTTAAAGCAACAGTACTACGAGATTGTCAAGGAATTCGGAGAGAGGCCTAATGATGCCGCGAACATCGATAGGATGTACTCAAATATCCAGATCACTGCCGCATCCCAGATCACGCGTGGCGGCGAGCACAGATCGTTTTTTAGGATCTAGAAACAAAAAAACGCCCGGACCCGCCGAGGTGGTCACCCCTTCGTTACGAGTTAGAGATTTGGCTAGCCACATCAATATTGTTTTTGCTCCCTCAGATCAAGCAAGCTGAATAGCAAAGGGACAAGCATCCCAAAGGCAAATTATGCCGCACCGCTCGGCTTACGCATTGTCACGATTCCCTCGAATATCATGTCGCTTCGCGTTTCCGAAAAGGCGGATTGGGCTTGTGCGATGATCGTCCGCGCCCATGCCGGCAAGCTGGAAAGCTGCGCGTTGGCGCCAATCGAGAGCAGCGCGGCCGCGCGATCGGCGATCTGGTTCTTTGGATTGTGGATCGACTCCACTCTGACTTTCCCGAATCCCGCAGCCTTGCCAACCTCCCGCAGATAGCTTTTTGAAAACAGCCATTTATCGTCAACCTCGCGGAAAATTGAAGAAGACTTGTCTCGGCCAAGCCGACGGCGTGCATCCTCGGTAAAAAGATGCATGAAATGCAAGACCGTTGGATCGAGGCCGCCGGCGCGCAGGGCAGCTTCAGACATGATCCGCTCGAAAACGAGCGTCAAAATAGAATGTCCAAGTTCAAAGGGCTCGAAAAACATTGCGAACCCGCCCGGCTTCAAGGCTCGCCATGCCGCAACCAACGCCTGCGATGGGTCGATCAGGTGATGCAGGATCGCCATGCCTGTCACAAGATCGAAGCTTTCGGGCACGAAGACGTCCAGCATGGCGTCCGCGCAGGCGACCGTCACGGAATCCGCGACGCCCCGGCGATCCGCCTCGCGGCGAAGCAGCGCCAGAAGATTAGGGGAAAGGTCCGTTGCAACGATCTCGGCGTTCTCGAACAGATCGAGGCAAGGAAAGACCGAGTTGTCGCCCGCGCCGGTTCCGATATCGAGAATACGCGGAGCCCGCCCGAGCCGCGCACCGCTGAGCGCAAGCCCGCGGACGATCAGGGTTCGGAAATAGGCTGAGCTGGCGTACTTGGTGGCATAATCGCCGGCTTCCTCCGTAAATTGCTCCGTCAATCCAACCGGAACAGCGTGGCGTTGACTCTCCGGCGTCCAGATCCCAGCCAATCGGGAGTCCAATTCTCCCATGTCCACGAGCTTCGTCGAAAAGTATGATTGCGCATCCATCGGCGAAGCGTCCTCTGAAAATTCACGAGAGCTGGCGACGGTTTGTGAAGGGCGGTGTGGACCAAACCCGCGCGAAAGCCCGAACGAGCGCCATGCGCCAGTAGCAACATGCCAGAAGCCCCGGCGTCAAGCGGCGCCTTGCCACGCCCCGCGAGGACTTGGTTTTCCCGAGATGCCGGGGGGCAAGCTCGCGGTTGCCGCGCGTGGCGCAATGGCGATGGCCGCGAAACGGAAAAGCCGCGGCAGCGATCCGGATGCGGGCCGGGCAACACCGCGTGATCTTGATCTGCCGGTATCGCGGCGGTGGCGGGGAATGGACGGACGAGCCATTTGCCGCGCGCATCGCGCGCACGCCGTGCAATCTCGGCGGCTCGCGCGCGTGGCCAAAATGAAAAATGGGGGTTAGATATTGCCAGAGCGCGCGGAACAGCGTGAACAAATAGTCGAACGCCGTTCGCTCGCCAGCCTGCTCGCCTATGCCCGCAATTCCCGGTCCCGTTCCTCCTGCTCCCTATGATTGTTTTGGCCAAATGTATCGCTCTGTGTTTCCTGGCCGGCGGCGCGGCCACGCTTGCCGGTTGCGCCGCCTACGAGCGCCTGCCGCTCGATAAGGAATCAAGCCTTGCCGCCAGCGCCTCCGAGCTTGAGGGCGCCGGCGGCAAGCGCATCACGCTCGCGGCGCTTGACCGGCTGGTTGTCCTCAACAATCCGGACCTCCGGGCCGCACGCGCCAAGCTCGGGGTCGGCGCGGCGCAGGTGCTACAAGCTGGCATCCTCCCGAATCCGCCAGTTGCGGTCTCCTACCCCTTCGTCATCGCCGGGCCCGGCATTACCCAGGACGTGAAATCGATCCTGCTGCTGCGGACAAAGGGCGAGGCCGCGCAAAATGCCGCCGCCGGGATCAGTGCGACCCTGCTCTGGCAGGAGTGGCAGACGATCGGCAAGGCACGCCTCCTTTTCATCGACATCGTCTCGGGCGAGCGGGCGGAAAAGCTTATCGTCCAGTCCCGCAAGTTCCTGCAAGAGCGCTTCAACCTCACGAGCACGGCGATCAGCCAGGGCAATGCGACCCTGGCGACGCTCTCGCCCGATCTCGTCGCGCTCGGCGCTACTCAGAAGGCTTATGACGATCTCGAGCGGCTGCAGCTGAGCCGGAGGCACCAGCTCAATGCGCTGCTCGGCCTTGCGCCCGGCGCAAAACTTGCCCTGGTGGCCCGGGCCGATGTGCCGCGCATCGATCCGGCCGCGATTCGCCGCCAGCTCTCGACCTTGGCCGACCGGCGCCCCGACCTTATCGCATTGCAATATGGGTATCGCTCCGAGGACGCGAAGGTCCGCGAGGCGATCCTGTCGCAGTTTCCGAATCTGTCGGTTGGCGTCAACAGCACCGGCGTCGGCGCAACCGGCAACACTCTTACCTTCGGCCCGCAGCTCGCCATCGACCTCCCGATCTTCAATCGCAACCAGGGCGGCATCGCGGTCGAGCAGGCAACGCGCGAGCAGCTCGGCCGGGAGTTCAACGCGCGGATCTCGGCCGCGGCCGGCGAGATTGGCGCCTTGCTTTCGGAGCAGGCCCTCCTGTCGCGCCAGCTCGCCGGCCTGGAGCCGCGGCTGAAGGAGGCGCGTGCGATCGCGGAGAAGACCGAGACGGCGTTCAAGCAGGGCACGTTCGACGAGCGCTCCTACGTTGATATCGAGGTTGCGCGTCTCGCCCGCGAGCAGGAGAAGGTCGGATTGCAGCAAGCCCTTCTCGAAGGCCAGGCCGGACTGGCGACGCT
>JBATYB010000221.1:0-6579 GCA_049673825.1 Methylocella sp.
GCGTTGGAGAGGCGCGCGCCTCGCTTGGCCGATACCTCGATTTTCATGATGCGCGACGCCCACATGCGAGCCTTGACCGGCGCACGCCGGACGAGGCCTGCTTCAATCCGTCGCCCGCGGCGGCGGCATGAATTTTCCGCCGCCACGCGCTTGCTGCAGCTCCGGTCGGGCCACGCCCTCCCTGCATCGCAACAAACGCGCGGCAACCCGCAACAAGCGAAACCCGGCAGAACGCCACTTAATCTCTAGCGGAAAACTGTTCAGACAACCAGAGCCGGCGTATTTGTCAGTCTTTTCTACGCCTTGACTATCTTCATTTGGAAGGAAGCAGGAGCCTTTGCTGAAATGAAACTAAATTTGCGCATCGGGCCTATCCACGCAGCTGAATTCGTTTTCCGGAAGGTCGGTGAGATGAAAGCATCGGGAAAAGCATTTATCATCCACTTTCAACGTCCATGATTTGATTGATCGGTCATGTCCGCTTCGACTTGGACGCAGAAATTCGACCCGAGGCATTGCCCAAAAACCCAGATCGAAGGAGCTGGCGCTTGGCGGATCTATCGCCCGCGGAATGGACGGCGATCTGGCTGTCGTTGAGAATCGCCGTCGCCGCGACAATCGCTAGCCTTCCGTTCGGCATCCTGGTCGCCTATGCGCTCGCGCGCTGGCGTTTCCCGGGCAAGATCATCCTGAACGCCGCCGTCCATTTGCCCTTGGTGATGCCTCCGGTCGTCACCGGGTTCCTCCTGCTCGTTCTATTCGGCCGGAAAGGTATCTTCGGCGCCTTTCTCGCCGACATCGGGATCGTATTGTCGTTTCGCTGGACCGGCGCGGCGGTGGCTTGCGCGGTCATGGGATTTCCGCTCATGGTCCGCGCGATGCGGCTATCTTTCGAGGCCATCGACCGGCGTTTGGAACAGGCCGCGGGGACTCTCGGCGCAAATCGCATGTGGACGTTTTTTCTCGTTAGCCTGCCGCTCGCGCTGCCCGGCATTGTTGCGGGCGCCATTCTCGCCTTTGCCAGGGCGCTCGGGGAATTCGGCGCGACGATCACCTTCGTTGCAAATATTCCGGGCGAGACCCAGACCATCGCATCGGCGATCTATAGCTACACGCAAGTTCCCGGCGGCGACGCGAATGCCATGCGGTTGACCATCGTGTCGATCGCGATTTCGTTTGCCGCGCTGGTTGGCTCGGAAATCGTCCAGCGGCGGGCCGGGAAAATTCTGGCAAACCGAGAATGATCGAGCTCGATGTCGCGCTTAAAATCAAAAGCTTCGACCTCGACGTGGCTTTCGAGAACGGCGAGGGCATTACAGCGCTGTTTGGTCCTTCCGGTTCGGGCAAATCGCTGACGCTCGATCTTATCGCGGGGGTGATGCGCCCCGACAGCGGCACAATCAAGCTCGACGGCCGTGTTCTCGTCGATAGGAAACGCGGCGTTTTTGTCGCCCCGCACCGGCGCCGCATCGGCGTTGTGTTTCAGGATTCGCACCTCTTTCCGCATTTGAGCGTGCGGCGGAATCTGCGGTTTGGACTCTGGTTCGCGCCGCGCGGCGAACGGGCGGTGGATTTCGATACGGTGGTGGAGACATTGGCGATCGGCAAGCTCCTGTCGCGCCATCCGGCAAGATTGTCGGGCGGCGAAAGACAGCGGGTGGCGATCGGGCGCGCGCTTCTTTGCGGCCCAAAACTTCTTCTGTTCGACGAGCCTCTCGCCGCGCTCGACATGGAGCGCAAGCTCGAAATCCTGCCGCTTATCGAACGGTTGCGCGACGAATTCGCCGTGCCGATCGTCTACGTTTCCCATGCGATCGAGGAAGTCGCGCGGCTTGCGAATAAAATCGTTGTTCTCGACGCGGGCCGGGTTAAGGCTATTGGTGGTCCCGGCGAGGTTTTTGGCGCGCTCGGCGGCGGCGGCGCCTGGTCCCGGTTTGACCGTATCTCCGTTCTGACGATGAAAGTTTGCGGCGAGAATGCCGCCTATGGCCTCACCGAGCTGAAGCATCCGGCCGGCACGGTTTGGCTCGCCGGTCCGGCCGGGCCTTTGGGAGGGCAGGTCCGGATTATCGTTAACGCGACCGACGTCGTGCTTGCCGCCCGCCCGCCGCGCGATCTCAGCGTGCGCAGTTCTCTCCGTGGACAAATCGGGTCAATCGAAACAAACGGTCCATTGGCCGCCGTGGAGATCGTGCTCGAAGGGGAGGGGCGTCTTTATGCCGTGACCACGCGCCACGCGCTCGACGAGCTCGATCTCGATCGCGGGGCGCAGGTGTTTGCTTTAATCAAGACCAGCGCGCTCGACGAGCGGCAGGTCGCCCCAACGCCGCGCGACTCCTAGAACGGAACCAGGCCGACTGTCGATAGCCGCAATTGGCGGGACGGCCGAGCCGCTCATCGACTGGCGCCCGGAGCGCGCCGGAAAAAAGGCGGTGGCAAACCCCGCCGGTGCTTCGCTGGCGATCCGGCGGATCGCCCCCAAGGGACGACCACGCAGGGGCGGAATAACCGCCTGAAGAATTCCGCCGATCCCCGCGATTGTGGCGTCCCTCATTAAAAATTGGACATCGTATGACACATCGGTTACGGCTTGGCTGACTGCGGTGTCGCTGTTCAGAATGGGTCTTGTTTTCGACAGGATTGAGGGACCCTGGACGTTCCAAACCAGGGACACCAGGGTTTTAGGGGGAATGCGGAACTGGCGCTTTCCGGAGGGTCCTCCACTAAAGAGCACTCATGGATCGGGACGGCCGAAGCGGTGGTATCCAAACACGGACGAGTAGATGCGGCACTCTTCCGGCGAGTCTAACCAAGTACGAAGAGAAAGAGAATTATGGAAACGTCAAGATTGTGCTATCTGTCCGTTCCGGCATTGATCGCCGTGGCGCTGCTATCCGGGTGCGGTAGTCGCACCGGTCAACCCACCAATATTTCATATCGCCAAGTCGGCATATGCAAAGGGTTTGAAGCGGCATCGGGCCCCGTCACTTCGAGGACTGACGAAGGCTTTGCCTTCTTCAAAATCGAAACCGTGGACAATACAAAGTCCAACAAAGCTTTCGCTTTCGATCCAAAGCTTCTTTATGTGGACCAATCCACGCCGGAGCAACACGCCAAGCAGTTGTGGGAATGGGACCGCCGCTACGCGTCCACGGATTCGAGAATCCCGCAAAGCCTGGGCATTTCGTTGGCCCCCGAAACAACGATCCCGGCGGGCGGCAAGCTCGACGTAAATGGTTTTCTTGTCATCCCACTGGGCATAAACAATCCATCGCACGGACCGGAGGAAAATAAGTTTGCTTTCCAGCTTTTGCATGACTCTGGGACCTCCGAGAACACCGCGAGTGGCCAGATTCGCATCTCGGAAGGTATTGTCTTCACCAAAACAAATGCAGCCAATACCAAATGGACCGTGGTGGACAATTGTAAGGAGCTAGCCCTCAAATAGCGGCCGCGGGCGGTCCCCTTTTGCCGGCCCGCGAAACGACAGGCGGCTAGAACGCCCGGACAAAAATCGCTTTGTTCCGGTGGGACGTGTGAGCCTCCAGCGGCGTCGAATGCCGGATCCGGGAACATCACGCTCCCGAAGGACAGATGCGCGCGGCGCCGGAGGCCCACTGGCTGTCATTCTCCGAGGTGCGAGCTTCGCTCGGGGCATCGACCCATGCGCATGCGCGCGGCGATCGCCATCTTGGGGGCGCTCGTTACCTTCATCGCATCCGCGATCTGGCCTGCGGCGATCTCCTCGCGGGTTCCCGTCATGCCTTCCATCGAAGCCTGAAAGACCAAGCCTTGTCTCTTGCGCGGGAAAGTGGCTTGCCTCCGGAACATCCCGGATAATCCTTCCGCCCCCGCGGCCCCCGTGCTAGAGCGTTTTTCGCGTGGCCCCCGGCCCGGTCTCTCTCCCCTGTCGCCCCAAGATTCTCATGCAAACACGCATCGGCCGCCGCTTCGAAGAGCTTGCGCGGCAAAACCGCGCCGCGCTCGTGACTTTCGTGATGGCGGGCGACCCCGATCTTGCGACGTGCCTTGCTATTCTGCAAGCCCTTCCCAAGGCGGGCGCCGATGTGATCGAGCTTGGCATGCCCTTCACCGACCCGATGGCGGACGGCCCGGCAATCCAAGCGGCGGGGCTGCGCGCGCTTGGCGCCGGAACGACTCTCGCCAAAACGCTGGCGCTCGCCGCCGATTTCCGCAACAGCGATGCCACGACGCCGGTGGTGCTCATGGGCTATTACAACCCGGTCTATGTGTACGGCGTCGAAGCTTTCCTGCGCGACGCGAAGGCCGCCGGGGTGGATGGTTTGATCGTCGTCGATCTGCCGCCGGAAGAGGACGCGGAGCTTTGCCTGCCCGCGCTTGCGGCGGGGCTGAATTTCGTCCGCCTCGCGACGCCGACGACGGACGATGCGCGGCTGCCGGCCGTCCTCGCCCATACCTCGGGCTTTGTCTATTATGTCTCGATCACCGGCATTACCGGGGCGTCCGCGCCCGAGCTTGCCAAGGTCGCCTCGGCGGTAGGGCGCATCAAGGCGCATACGAGCTTGCCGGTAGCGGTCGGCTTCGGGGTGAAAAATGCCGCAAGCGCCGCCGCGATCGCCGCGCACGCCGATGGGGTGGTGGTCGGCTCGGCGATCGTCGAAGCCTTGCGGGCCTCGCTCGATAGGAATGGCAAGGCGACCGGGAAAAGCGTAGAAGCGGTCGCTGGTTTGGTCGCCGGTATCGCCAAGGGCGTGCGAGCGGCGGCGCCCGCCGAGGTCTGAAGCACCCGCGCCAAGTCCCGCAAGAACCAACGCCGTCGCCAAACTGGATCGCCCAGAACTGGATCGCCTATGAACTGGATCTCCAATGTCGTCCCGCCCAGGGTCAGGTCTCTGCTGCGCCGCGAGACCCCAGAAAACCTTTGGGTCAAATGCCCTGAGTCCGGCGAACTCGTTTTTCACAAGGATCTCGAAGCGAACTTCTTCGTCGTGCCGGGCTCCGGCTATCACATGCGCCTTGCCCCCAAGGCACGGTTGGACAATCTTTTCGACGACGGGGCGTATGAAGAGATCGCGACGCCGGAGGTGCCGTTGGACCCGCTGAAATTCCGCGATGTCAAGCGCTACACGGACCGGCTCAAGGAATATCGCCTGAAAACCGGCACGTCCGACGCGGTGAACCTCGCCTTCGGCAAATTGCAAGGCATCGCCATTGTCGCCGCGGTGCAGGATTTCGATTTTCTCGGCGGCTCGCTCGGCATGGCGGCGGGCGAGGCCATCGTGACGGGCATGACGGCGGCGGTCGAGCGCCGCACGCCATTCATCATCTTCACGGCCTCGGGCGGCGCGCGGATGCAGGAAGGCATCTTCTCGCTGATGCAAATGCCGCGCACGACGATCGCCGTGCAGCGTCTGCGCGACGCCAAGCTTCCCTATATCGTCGTCTTGACCAATCCGACGACGGGCGGCGTCACGGCCTCCTATGCCATGCTCGGCGATATCCACATCGCCGAACCCGGCGCGGTCATCGGTTTTGCCGGCGCCCGGGTGATCGAACAAACGATTCACGAACGCCTGCCGGAAGGTTTTCAGCGCGCCGAATATCTCGAAGCGCATGGCATGATCGACATGGTGGTAAAGAGGCAGGACATGCGCGCGACGCTCGCCCGCCTTTGCGCGCTGTTGACGCGGACCCTGCCCAACGAGCACGCCGCCGCCTGAGGACCGCGAAGCAAGGCCATCATGGATTCGCTGGACGCGCTCCTCTCCCACCTTTTCACTCTGCATCGCAAGACGATCGAACTGTCGCTCGGCCGGATCGAGCGGCTGCTTGCCGCGCTCGGCTCGCCGGAGAAGCGTCTGCCGCCGATCATTCATGTTGCCGGAACCAATGGTAAAGGTTCGACCATCGCTTTCATGCGCGCCATTCTCGAAGCGGCCGGAAAGCGCGTCCACGTCTATACCTCGCCGCATCTGGTACGTTTTCACGAGCGCATCAGGCTTGGCGCGGAAGGCGGTGGAAGCCTCGTCGGCGACGGCGCGCTGTTTGCCGTCTTGACCGCGTGCGAAAAGGCCAACAAAGGCCAACCGGTCACCTTCTTTGAAGTCACCACCGCGGCGGCATTCAAGCTGTTCAGCGAGCATCCGGCCGATTATCTGCTGCTGGAAGTTGGTCTCGGCGGACGATTCGACGCGACAAACGTCATCGCGCGTCCGCGGGCCACGGTCATCGCGCCGGTGTCGATCGATCATCCCGAGTTCCTTGGCGCGACGGTCGATAAAATCGCTTATGAGAAGGCCGGAATCTTCAAACCCGGCACCCCCGCGATTGTGAGCAACCAGCAAGACGCCGCTTTCTCGGTGCTAGAGCGGGAAGCCGGCCGCGTAGGCGCGCCGCTGATTGCGGCGGGCCAGAATTACGACGCACGGGAAGAACATGGCCGCCTTGTCTTCGAGGACGAACGCGGCCTTCTCGACCTGCCGTTGCCGCGTCTCGTTGGCCGCCATCAGCATCAAAATGCCGCGACCGCGATCGCCACGCTGCGCGCCGTCGAGCCAAGTCTCGCGCCCGCTGCCTTCGAAGCGGGCGTGGCGCGGG
>JBATYB010000222.1:0-6692 GCA_049673825.1 Methylocella sp.
CTACCGCGCATATCCGGACGCCCGCTTCGAGATCGTCGAATGCGACGGCGCGCCGATCGGCCGGATCGTCACCGCCCGCACGCCGGACGCCTTGCTCATCGTCGACATCGCGCTCGTGGCCGCCTGGCGCGGGCGGGGCATCGGCGCCAGCCTCGTGTACGGCGTCCTCATTGACGCGCGGGCGGCGGGCTTGCCGGTGCGGCTCTCGGTCTCCGCCAACAACGGCCCGGCGCTGCGTTTCTACCTCCGCCTCGGGTTCAAGCCGATCGAGCGTTCCGCCATCGACATCCGGCTGGAATGGCGCGACCCGTGGCACAAGGAAGCGAAGATGCGATGACGGTTCAAGATCGCCTCGCGCGCAACATCACGCGGCGAAGGGCGCGTCGCGGAGCGAGGCCAGCTCCGCCTCGCTGAACACCCGCCCGCGCGTCAGAAACCGCACGCCTTCGGGGGCCTCGACCGAAAAGCCCGCGCCCCGGCCGGGAACGACATCGATGATGAGCTGCGTATGCCGCCATAGCTCGAATTGGGCGGCGCCGATATAAACCGGGCAGCCCGCGATCTCGCCTAAAAGCACGTCGCTCGGCCCAGTGCGAAACTCCACTTGCGGAAAACACATCGGCGAGCTGCCGTCGCAGCAGCCGCCCGACTGATGAAACAGCAAGGCGCCATGTTTGTCCTTGAGCCGCGCGATAAAATCCACCGCCTTTTCCGTCGCGACGACACGTTCGACCATGGATTGGCACTCCCGCGCGGCCTCTTAGAAGAGCCCAAGCGCTTTCGGGCTGTAGCTGACGAGAATATTCTTGGTCTGCTGATAATGGTCGAGCATCATCTTGTGAGTCTCGCGGCCTATTCCCGACTGCTTGTAACCGCCGAAGGCCGCGTGGGCGGGATAGAGATGGAAGCAATTGACCCACACTCGACCGGCTTGAATGGCGCGGCCGAAACGATAGGCGCGTGTTCCGTCGCGGGTCCAGACCCCGGCGCCGAGGCCGTAGAGCGAATCGTTGGCGATCGAAAGCGCGTCCTCGTCATCCTTGAACGTCGTGACCGAGAGAACGGGGCCAAATATTTCTTCCTGGAAGATGCGCATCTTGTTGTGGCCTTCGAGGATCGTCGGCTGGACATAGAATCCGCCGGCAAGCTCGGGCCCCATATCGGCGCGCGCGCCGCCAATCAGCACCTTGGCGCCTTCCTGGCGGCCGATGTCGAGATAGGAGAGGATTTTTTCGAGCTGATCGTTCGAGGCTTGCGCACCGACCACGGTCGATGGGTCGAGCGGGTTGCCCTGCTTCATCGCGTTGACCCGGGCGATCGCCCGCTCCATGAAGCGATCGTAGATTTTTTCATGAACCAGTGCGCGCGACGGACAAGTGCAGACCTCGCCCTGGTTGAGGGCGAACATCGCAAGCCCTTCGAGCGCCTTGTCGAGGAAATCATCGTCCTTGGCCGCGACATCCTCGAAGAAGATGTTGGGCGACTTGCCGCCGAGTTCCAGCGTCACCGGGATGATGTTGTCGGACGCATATTGCATGATCAGGCGGCCGGTCGTCGTCTCGCCGGTGAAGGCAACCTTGGCGACCCGCTTGCTCCGCGCGAGCGGCTTGCCCGCTTCGACGCCAAACCCATTGATCACATTGAGAACCCCGGGCGGCAAAAGATCGCCGATCATGTCCATGAGGACCATGATGCTCATCGGGGTCTGCTCGGCCGGCTTCAGCACGACGCAATTGCCGGCGGCGAGCGCGGGCGCGAGCTTCCACGTCGCCATCAGGATCGGGAAATTCCATGGTATGATCTGGCCCACCACGCCGAGCGGCTCGTGGAAATGATAAGCGACCGTATCATGGTCGATCTCGGAAAGACTTCCTTCCTGGGCGCGGATGCAGCCGGCGAAATAGCGGAAATGATCGACCGCCAGCGGCAGGTCGGCGGCCTTGGTTTCGCGAATGGGCTTGCCGTTGTCGATCGTCTCGACGAGGGCCAAGAGATCGAGCTTCTGTTCGATCCGGTCGGCGATGCGCAAAAGCGCGAGCGAGCGCTCATTGGGGGAGGTTCGTCCCCAGGCTTCCCGCGCCGCATGCGCGGCATCGAGCGCCAATTCGACGTCCTCGGCGGTCGAACGGGCGACGGTGCAAACGACACGGCCATCAATCGGCGAAATATTTTCGAACGTTTGGCCCTTGACCGCGGGGACCCACTTGCCGCCGATAAAATTGTCGTAATGCGGCCGGATCGCGATCTGATTGGCGATGTCCGCGAGAATTTTGTCGACCATCTCTGACTCCCTAGATTTTTTCGAAGCGTCGCCGGATTCCGGCGCATCTTGCGCGCGGAAGACGCGGCCCGGACCGGGTTGGCCGGGATCCTCGCCCTTAGAGGGAATCTAGCACCATATCGGCGGTTGAGAAGATGCTTATTGTTGCAAAGGCTTTCAAAATGACGTGTCTCGGCCGTAGCGGGATCGCGCGGGAAAGGGGCGGCGCCTGGACCGGCGCACGCGTGAGCCGGGGCAAGCCTTGACCCGATCCATATCGGGTTTGCGGCGCGCGCTTTGCGAGCGCCGTGGTGCGGCCTAGGCTTTCGAACGCGTCCGCCGGTGAAACTCCCGCTCGCGAGCCAAGCGCGCGAGCGGGAGTTTTGTGATTGCCCAATTGGTTGGCTATCCCGGGCAATGCCGCGATCGCCGTCAATTCACGCGAGTCTTACTCCCCGCCGCGCTCGCGCTACTTTTTGTCGAAGTCGAACAGGTCCATCAAATCGCCGATGGCGGGCGAATTGACCGGAACATACGGGTTCGACTCCGTGACGGGGTTAGGCAGATTGTCCCGGCTCCGGGGGGTGATCGGGTTAAGGCCCCAGTTCGCTTCGATGAACTTGAGCGTCGAGACATGATCCGTATAAGTGTGCGAGATGTGGCCGCCCTTGCTGAACGGCGACACCACGATCAGGGGGATGCGGGTGCCGTCGCCGAAGAAATCGAGCGGCTGGACATAGCCCGAATCCCAGTATCCGCCGCCTTCGTCGACGGTGATCATGATCGCCGTTTCGGCCCACAGCTTGCGATTGGCCTTCACTTGGTCGACGATCTTTTTGACGAAGCCCTCGAACAGATTGAGCTTGGACGACGCCGGGTGGCCGTCGACAAAGCCGCTTGGCTTGACGTAGGACACCGACGGCAGCGTGCCGTTCGCGATGCTTGTGTATAAATCGGCCGTATCCTTGAGATGCTTGGTGCGCTCCTTGGCGTTGGTCATGATCGAGGTCGAGTACTGAGCCCAGTTGCAGATAGTGCAGTACGCATCCTCGGCGCTCTGGTCGTATTTGTCGTTGAGGTAACGGTTGAATTGATCTCCAAAATAGGCCCAGGAGATCTGCTTCTCGGTGAGAGCATCGCCGATGTTGCGCACGCTCGACGGCGGGACCGTGAACACGGTGTTGCTCGAATTGGTGTCCGTAGAGGCGTTGGTGCCGTCGCCGAAGTAGCCTGGATTGTAGTTATTGAGGAGATAGTAATGCCCGCTCTCGCAGTTGGGTTTGACCTTGCGCTCGAGCGAATTGAGGTAGTGCAACACGGCCGGAACGCCCGGCTGGGTCGCGTCGGAGCAATTGCTGTAGGATCCGCCGCCGTAATTGGCGTTGGGAGCAACTGCGTTAGGGTGTCCGGAGCCGCCGCCATAGCCATCCTGCGTGTAGTAATTATTAGTGCTGGGCTGGGGATTGGGATTTTCGATTTCACTCAGCGCGCTCGTAAAGCCGGCCACCGGCGTGCCCGGGTTGGCCGGATCGACCGGGTTGTTGGGTGGCACTTCGGCGTTGCCTTTGCCATCGCTGAACCAGACCGCATCGCCGGTGCCGAGCATGATGTGGTTGGCGCCGGTCCCGCCATTCACGGCCTGATGATAATTGTCGCTCATGGAATAGGTGTCGGCGAGTTCCTTCAGGTACGGCGCGTCGCCTTGCTGGACGTTGTAGAAGCCCATCGAAGTCGAGCCTTCGCCGGTCGTCGTATCGTTGAAGCCCGCCGGCCGCGCCTTGCCGTTCGAACCGGCGCCGATCGTTACTTCCACCCAGGGAAACAAATCGGAGAGGCAACCCCAGCCATTGTGCTCGGTCGCCGCGGCGGCATCGCAATCGAGCTGCTGCCACATCTGATAAAAGCGGTGCACCGGGCTCGCCGCGTAGGCGTCATAGGGGAATGTTTTCGACGTGAGCTGGTACGGACCGGGCGGAAGATGGCTCGCGCCCTGGCCGTCGTAGAAGATGCGGTTGTCGGGCGTTCCGTTCGTTTGGCCGGTCCCGCCGGTCAGAAGAAACTTATAATAGTCGTCGGCCAAACCATTTTCGAGCGCCATGGCGGCCGTCACATTGGCGGGGCTGACGCACGAGGTGCCGGTGGTGATCCCGAGAGATTTGCACACCCCGGGAGTTGACGGGCCGCCAACCAAGGCGGGCGGCAGGACCACGTACGGGGTCTTGGGCGGCGTCAAGTTGTAATGCTTGGTGTCGAATGCCCGGTATTGCAGGGCATCGCCATAGTTCGGCCCCGGCGAGCCATTGGCCTTGACGATTCCTTCCGACAGCAGATTCAAAACTTTTTCGCGCTTGTGGACGGGCTTATAGGTGGCGAAGATGTGATCGAAAGACCGATTCTCGCCAATGATGATGATGACGTGTTTGATCGGGGTCTGCGTCGCGCTATCGCCGGCTTGGACCAGCGTTGGAATTGACGACGCCGATAGGATGGCGGCGATGCCCGCGATTACGCGGCGGCGTTTCGAACCGCGCTGGCACAGTCGAGGCATGAGTTCACTCCCTTGTTAGACCTTGGACGGGGCGGACCTTAAACGCGAGGCATTGCATCTCCATGGAGACGGCGTGACGATATTGAAAACATTGCATGAAGGTTACGTGACGGGATAAGGCGATGGACGGGAAGATCGTGACGGAGCCGCCGGGTCAACCGCTTGCATGGACTCTTGCGGCATCCCGGCGCTTGCGAACGCGGCCAGCCAAAGCTTAAAACGGCGAAATTGCCGCGCTGACGTGTGGCTCGAGCTGAAAGAGCTGGAAACCGGCGAGAGGGCAGGGGCGGCAGGCCGAAGACGGCCGCGCCGGGCGCGGCTAGCGCCTCGTTCGCTCGACGCACGAGCCTGTTGGCCCTGAATTGCAACTGAAACAAACCGGCGACGCGCGGCGGCGGTTCCGGAGGTTCGCGCGGACGCGGAACGGCGAAATAGCGGGCGGCGATCGAATCATCCTCGATCTCGACCCGCAGGAACCCGTGCGTATCGAAAGAGCGACAAGGGCACGCGCCGGCAGACGAGCCAGGCTCAAATTCCGTCATATTCCGCGAAACAATCCTGCGTCTCGAACACGACGACGCTCGCGAGTTGGGGCAGGGCGGTTTTGGTCCGCTCCCAGATCCAGATCGCGATATTTTCGGCCGTGGGATTTTCGAGGCCCTCGATGTCGTTCAAATAATTATGGTCGAGCCGCTCGAGCAAAGGTTTGAAGGCGGCCTCGATCGCGAAGAAATCGGCGACAAAGCCGGTGGGGGGATCGACCGGACCCTCAAGCCGCAATTCCACGCGATAGGAATGCCCGTGCAGCCGTTGGCACCGGTGCCCTTCGGCAACATTCGGCAGAACGTGCGCCGCCTCGAAACGGAACGCTTGCGAGATCTTCACGCATCGACCTTCATGGAATGCCTACGAACTTGTGGGTTTGCAGGCTGAGGCGCCAGCGCGGGTGATCGAGACAATAGGCGATGGCCGCCGCCGTATTCGCGGCGCGTTCGCCGCCGTCCATCGGCTGCAGCCAGAAATGCGCGAACGCGAGGCCGCACAAGCCTTCCGGCCGCAGGCCTTGTTGCGGGAAAACGAGCTTCAGCTCGGACCCCGAGTTCGCAACGAGCGGCGCGCCCGCCTTTGGGCTGACGCAAAGCCAATCGATGCCGGGCGGCGGGGCAAGCGTCCCATTGGTTTCGACGGCGATTTCGAAGCCCCTGGCATGGACCGCGCCGATCAGCGCTTGATCGAGCTGCAACAGGGGCTCGCCGCCGGTGAACACAACAAACCGGCCCGTTTTGCCTCCGATCCAGGCGCCCTCGATGGCCATGGCAAGCGCTTCGGCGCCGGCAAAGCTGCCGCCGCCCGTCCCATTCAGTCCCACGAAATCGGTGTCGCAAAAGCCGCAAACGGCGAGGCCACGATCTTTTTCCTGGCCGGACCAGAGATTGCAGCCGGAAAAGCGGCAAAATACAGCGGCGCGCCCGGTGTTCGCGCCTTCTCCCTGCAACGTGAGAAAAATCTCCTTCACCGCATATTTGCTCATGCGCGTTCCAGCCCACGCAATATCGACAAGTTGAAGCATATTCCCCCGAAAGAGTTTAGGACACGTTCCAAGCAAAAAGGACCTCGCGCGAGGTCCTTTTTGCTTAACGCGCCGCGGTTGCAATGGTCAGATAGCCTCGGTGATCCATTTTTTCAACTCGCTTTTCGGCGCGGCGCCGACTTTCGAGGAGGCCATCTTGCCATCCTTGAACAGCATCAGCGTCGGAATGCTACGGATGCCGTAAGTGCCGGCCACGCCGGGGTTTTCATCGACATTCAGCTTGCCGATGGTCACCTTGCCTTGCATTTCCTTGGCGATTTCCTCGAGGGCCGGTCCGATCATCTTGCACGGAC
>JBATYB010000223.1:0-2930 GCA_049673825.1 Methylocella sp.
TGCATGGGGTTCTCCTTGAGTCTCGAGCATCACAACCCGAGCTTCGGAGAACCCCTCCTTCAAGGCAACAATCTCATATCTGTTTGAGCGCGGTCAGACCGCCCGCCGAGGAAACGCCCGTGCGGATTTTTACTTTGCCCATGGTCAGGGCGCCGCGCGGGCGCTAATATCGACGATCTGGGCGGAGCCGCCCACGGCCGGCAAAAACGACGCCGGCAAGGAGCGCACAAGGGAGCGCGAAGGTGGCCTTGCGGGACGATTTGAATTCATCTGCGCCGCGGCTTTGCCGTTATGCGCGCGCGCTCGTGACCGGCGAGCCGGGGCCTAGCGAGATCGCCGACGATCTTGTCCACGCGGTTTTGCTGCGAACATGGGAAGCCGGAACCGCCTCGCGCCTGGCCGGACGCGATCTCCATCTCCACCTCTATGCGCTGCTCACGGAATGGCACCGCGAAAGGTTGGCTGCCGGAAGGATGGGCGGCAAGGTGCATATGGGACACGAAAATTTCTCCGCGGGCGGGCCGCGCGCCGCCGGGAACCTGCCGGTTCCGGCTTCGCCTCGCAACAAATTCGCGGCCGCGCTCTTGGCCCTCGCTCTCGAAGAGAGGGAGGCTTTGCTGCTTGTCGCGCTTGAAGGGTTCAGTTTTGCGCAAGCCGCGCGAATCCTGAAAATTTCGCGAACCGTTCTCGTCATGCGTTTGGCGCGCGCGCGCGCCGCGCTGAGCGAAATTCCGGCACCCGAAACGCCGTCGCGTCCGGCCAAGACGCGCCCCTCCTATCTGCGCGTGGTCAAATAAAAAGTCATGCGCGGACGCGGCCCCCCTGTGAGCGAAGAGGAATTGCACGAGTTTGTCGACGGCGACATGGATCGCGGCCGGCGCGAGGCCGTTGAGGCCTTTCTGGCCGCTTCGCCGGCGGATGCGGCGCGGGTCGAAACAAGGCGGCGGCAGAATGAATCGATTCGTGCCGCTTTCGCGCCGGTCGAAACCGGGGCTTGGTCGTTGCCGCTTACTCCCGGCGCCGAGGGAAGGGCGGCGACGGGACACGCCACCGGGGAGCAAGCCGAAGCGAACGGCTCCCATGCGTGGCGCGCGCGCGGGTTCACGCGGCTGATTGGGCTTTCCTTCGCGAGCGGAGCGCTGCTGGCGGCCAGCGCGGCCTTTCTTGCCGGTCGTGTGAGCGTCCCGGACGCCGCGCCGCCGTCCTCGGAGGGCCCCACGCCGGCTGGGACGAACGATACCTTCGTCGCGCGGGCAATGTCGGCGCTCCGGCCATTTGAGCGGCTGCGCGCGGCCGCTCCTTCGCCAAACAGAGAAGTGCCGGGGCAAGACACGGAAGTACCGATCTTGCCGAATCTCCCGGTGGAAGGTCTAAAGCTTGCCGGCGTTCGCGCCATGCCCGGCGAACAAGGCCAAATGTTATGCCTCGTTTACGCGAGACTGGACGAGGCGAATATCGCGCTCTGCGCCGAAAAAGCCGGTGATCCGGGCGAGGCCGTCCCGCGGGTGTCCGGCAATTTTCCTTCGGCCGCGATCCATTGGCGTCAGAGGGGAGCCAATTACGCCCTCGTTGGCGCGCTCCCCGAGGCGAGGCTGCGAAGTTTGGCGGATCTTGTCCATGCCCAAGTCGAGGCCTTCGACGCGCGGTAGGTAGGAAATCAACAACCTGGAGCTATCCCGCGGACCAATTCCGTGGCCAGCCTATGCCTGCTCTTCACAAAAAATGGTGGGCGCGACAGGGATCGAACCTGTGACCCCTCCCGTGTGAAGGGAGTGCTCTCCCGCTGAGCTACGCGCCCATTTTTGTCCGGTTCCCCGGAAAGTAGTCCTTAGCTTTCTGTCGGCAAAAGATCGGCCTTTCTCGATTCCTTGCTAGCGACGACATGCACATATCTCGGGGCTGACCCGATGTCGGCCCAAGTTCCTGTCCCTATGAGTCCTCGTATATCTAATCCCCCAAACTGCCGCATCCATAACCGCAGGATGTGGAAGCCTGTTCCCAATGCGGCAAGCTCGCGCTTGGTTGCTAAAGAGCTTGTCGTGCAATCCTCGCCCGCGGGAGCCGGAGCCAGCTCCGTTGTTTGATCGCCCCTGACATGTTAGTCACGGGTAACAAAGTCGGTTATGGGATCAGGTTCATGCACCATCAGGTCACAGCGCGGGGTGATCCTTTGCTCCAGATTCCAGCATAGGCTCAGTGAGCCAGTCGAGAGGTAAGATAGTGGTTCGTTATCCTTCCAAGGCGAACATGCTTCGTTTCCTTCGCGGAGTTGGAATTCCAGTTGGAACTATCATCGATGTGGGTGCGCAGAATCAAACCCTTGAATTAAGACAAGCATTTCCGGATCTCCGTCACATTTTGTTCGAACCTGCTTCCGAGTTCCACGATTTGTTGCGGACCAACTATGCAAGTATGGACTACGTCCTCGTGCCAGCCGCTCTCTCTGACCACGAAGGCAGGGGGTGTCTGCGCAAATTTGCGATCGACGGCAATAAAATCAGCCACTCTTGGCTGGTGGATGAGGCTAGTGACGAATCACTCGAGATAGTGACCACCATGCGTCTCGATTCTTTTATGAGGACTCGCGATGACGCCAAGCCTTATCTCTTGAAGTTGGATGTCGACGGACTCGAAATACCGATCATGCGGGGAAGCGAGCGTATTTGGGACGATATCAGCTGCATTATCGTAGAGGCGATTCTCGACAGATTTGCAGAGCGGATGAACTACTTATTAGCTAAGGGGTTCAAACTCTTTGATATTGTCGATCAATGCTACTATTATGGTATGTTTTCTCAAGTCGACCTTGTGTTTGTAGCTGAGAAACATTGGGAGAATCCTGACTTACGACCCTGGGACACTAAGAAATTCACCTGGGAACAATACGTGTATGTGGCGGATTTCGAAGGAATCGTTCAGAAATCAACACC
>JBATYB010000224.1:0-5365 GCA_049673825.1 Methylocella sp.
ACCGCGCCAATAACGGCGACGCCAAAAGCAACGGCGCCGGCGCCGACGGAACCGAACGCGAAGGTAAGCACGGTCGCGCCGGCGACGGCGGCCAAGGCGATAATCGCATAGACCCCGGCGGCCGCGCCAATGCCGAGAGCGCGGGAGAAATGGCGCAAGACAATCCGGCCCTCTTCCCAGAAGAAGCTCCATATTGCGAATCCTACGAACGCAGCCACCGCCGCGACAAAACCTCTCGACCAGCCGGGGACATTCGGCTTCAGGCCGAGCGCCATCCCCGCCGGGCCCGCATGACCGGAGACAGCCCAGATGATAAAAATCGTCGCGATCGGATAGACCAAGGCGAGAAAGAGGCAGCGGTCGAAAGCGCGTGGGGTCCACAGCGGCGCCGCGGTCCTTAGCCCGAACGCATGGGGAAATGCCGAGCGGTTGGCCATTCCGGCATCGCCGAGGAAACGGTCGACCGCGTCGAGAAATCTTGTCAGCCTGCCGGCATAAAGGCGCGCCGCCAGATTGTCTCCCGTGAGGCTCGCCCGCAGCGTGGCATAGTCCTTGCGCTCCACCGATCCTTCCGGCTGCGCCTCCTGGCCAAGAACTCCGATATAATACCGGAAGACGAAAGGCACGGCGGCGGCGCAAAGGCCCAGAACCAGGAAGAGAGCTGTCTGGACCGGCCCCTCGGGAGTCACCGCTTTCAGCAACGCGACGAGCGTGGCGAGCGGATCGCCGATCGCCGTCGCAACGTCAACGCTGGAACCCGCGTCCGCCATGGCACCCCTCGCGCCGCCGCCAAAATTATCGGATTGATTGTCACGAAACCGCTTCCTCCGCACCCCCTCTTTAGGGGATGTCGGTGTCGCTAATCGTTAACCGCGCGCGGCGGCGCCGGAGGCCGGAACAATCGCTTGATTCCCGTCCGCGAGAAAGCCGCGTGGCACGGCTTCGGGCCTTCTCAACTCGCCGGATGCGCTTTACCTCCCTGACCCCGCCCTATAGAACCGGCGCAAAGCGAAGTTCCGCTTGGGCTCCTCGCATTCGCCACAGTGTTGCACGTCGAACTCGCATGATCTTGCTCCGCTCGCTCGTCTTCCACGCGGCTTTTTATCTCACGACGGCCGCGCTCGCGATTCTCGGCCTGCCCATTCTTTTGCTGGGCCGGCACAAGGTCCAGGCTTACGCGAAGTTCTGGACAGGCTCGTCGGTCTGGCTGGTCGAAAAAATTTGCGGAACCAAGATTGTCTGGCGCGGCCTCGAAAATCTGCCGCGCGGCGCATGCATTATTGCGGCAAAGCATCAGTCCACGCTCGAGACCATGGCGCTCACGACGAAGGGCGCGGATTTTTCCTACATTCTCAAACGAGAATTAACGGCGATCCCAGTTTTCGGCTGGTATCTCAAGGGCGCCGGGCAAGTTGCCATCGACCGCGCCAAACGCGGCGAGGCGTTGCCCGATCTCACCCGGCAAGTGCGCGAGGCGATTGCCGAGGGCCGCCAGATGATTATTTTTCCGGAAGGCACGCGCAAGCCTGCCGGCGCGCCACCGGCATATAAGTCAGGGGTCGCGCATCTCTATGTCGATACGGGAGCGGTGTGCGTGCCGGTTGCGTTGAACACCGGCCTCTACTGGCCGCGCCGCGGTCTTTCGATCCATCCCGGCACGGTCACGATCGCCTTCCTCGACGCAATCGCACCTGGCCTCGACAAGCAGAGTTTCCTGCGGTTATTGGAAGAGAGGATCGAAGCAGGAACGGCGGAGCTGATCTCCGAGGCGCTCGCCGCCGATCCTTCGTTAAAGCGCGCGCTAGCCCGGCCGGATTCCGCGGTTTCGTAGCGCGAGCCGAGGCGTTTTTGTGCGATCGATCGGAATCGCAAAATTCCGCGGAGCGCGTGCGCGCAGCGTGCTATGGCAGGACATGAACACGGCCAAGTCCACCTCTTTGATCGCGAACGGAACCTATCGTTTTTGTGTCGCCCCGATGATGGATTGGACGGACCGGCATTGCCGGTTCTTCCATCGCATCTTGTCGCGGCGGGCGCGGCTTTACACCGAGATGTTGGCGGCCCGGGCGGTCCTGCATGGCGAGCGCGACCGCCTGCTGCGCTTCGAGGCGGCCGAGCATCCCGTCGCCCTGCAACTCGGCGGCTCCGATCCGGCGGAATTGGCGGCGGCGGCCCGAATTGGCGCCGATTACGGTTTTGACGAAATCAATCTCAATATTGGATGTCCGTCCGAGCGGGTGCAATGCGGTGCTTTTGGCGCTTGTCTGATGCGCGAGCCGGATCTTGTCGGCGATTGCGTCGCGGCCATCAAGGCGCGGGTTGCGCTGCCGGTGACCGTCAAATGCCGCACCGGCGTCGACGAACAGGATCCGGAAGCGGCGCTCGGTCTTTTGGCTGGGCGCGTCATCACGGCTGGTTGCGACGCATTGATCGTGCATGCGCGCAAGGCCTGGCTGAAGGGCCTGTCGCCAAGGGAGAACCGCGACCTTCCGCCGCTCGATTACGGACTCGTCCATGCCCTGAAACAGCGCTTTCCCAATGTCCCGGTGGTGCTCAACGGCGGCCTCGCGGCACTCGCGGAGATGCGCGCCAAACTCGATCATGTCGATGGCGTGATGGTGGGGCGTGCCGCCTACCAGAACCCGGCGCTGCTTCTCGATGCCGATCCTGTTTTTTTTAACGAGCCGGCGCCTGTCGCCGGCGGCGCGGCGGCGGTCGAGGCTTTCATTCCCTATGTCGAGGCGCGTCTTGCCGAAAGCATTCCGCTTCACGCGATGACACGCCATCTCCTGGGGCTTTTCAATGGCTTCCCAGGTGCCCGCGGGTGGCGGCGCCATCTCGCGGTGGAGGCGGTGAAACCGGGCGCCGACACGAGAGTTTTGCACGCGGCCTTGCAGCATGTGGATCGCTCATGCGGTATCGGCGCGGCGGCATGAGCACGCGCTCTTGAAAAATCGACCGCGTGGGCCGATTTCTGGCAAGCGAGGCCGCCAGCTTGCAACTCCCCGGCGCGTGCCACGCAGATGTTGGCCAAGGAGATCGAACGATGAAAAAACTTTCCTTCATCCGGCGCAACAACCAACGCCATTGGGTCGGCGACGGGTTTCCCGTGCGCAGCATTTTTTCCTACAATGACCTCGGCAAGGAAATATCGCCGTTTCTGCTGCTGGATTACGCTGGGCCGGAGAATTTTCCTCCCTCGGAACAAAGGCGCGGGGTCGGCGCCCACCCGCATCGCGGGTTCGAGACGGTCACGATTGTCTATAGCGGCGAGGTCGAGCATCGCGACTCCTCGGGCGGGGGCGGCATCGTCCGTCCCGGCGACGTGCAGTGGATGACGGCCGCCTCGGGGCTCGTGCATGAGGAGTTTCACGGTTCCGAATATGCCAAGCGCGGCGGCCCGTTCGAGATGATCCAGCTATGGGTCAATCTGTCCGCGGAAGACAAGAAAGCCCCGCCTGGCTATCAAAACATTACCACTACCCAAATACCGCGGGTCGACCTGCCGTCCGGCGCCGGCATGGTGCGCGTGATCGCGGGCAATTACCAAGCAACGCAGGGCCCCGCGCATACTTTTAGTCCGATGAACGTTTGGGATGTGCGCCTGACAGCCGGCGCGCGCGTGGAATTTCGTGTTCCGGCCGGCTGGACCACCGCGCTATTTGTGCTCAAGGGCCAAATCCGGCTGGGGTCTGGCGAAGCCGTTGGCGTGGCCGAATTGGCCGTCCTCGACCGCGAGGATGAAACGTTTGCGATCACGGCGCTGGAAGACACCACGCTCTTGTTCCTCAATGGGCAGCCGATCGAGGAACAGATCGTTGGCCAGGGGCCTTTTGTGATGAACACGGCGGAAGAGATCGGCCAAGCGATGGACGACTACCGCAGCGGACGCATGGGCCGCCTCGCGGCGCACGCTTAACGGCAAATCCTAAATTTTTTCGATCCCATTCCGCTAGCTCGACGATCGTCAACGAGCAAGTTATGACCAAGTCCAAGCTCTTCGCACGACATATGGCGCAAAAATCGTTGATGCTGCTACAGCACAGATGGATACCCAATCAGCGGAAGCAACCGGTTCACGATCGCCGCCAAACAGACCAGCACCACCAGCAGCTTGAGAAGCTGCGCTAGCCGCGCGTCGGGACAGAATTTATCGATGACCCAAAACAAGATTGCACCGATAACGACAATAATCAGGATTCCAATTACGAGCGTGAGCACGGCGACCTCCCATCATCGTAGCGGCAATGTCCGCAAGCCTACCGTCGGCCCCGTCAGTTGAAGAGCCGAAGAACGATCAGAAGCAAGATGGCGCCGATGGTGGCGGCGACAACGGCCACCGCGATCCCGGCGCCGAAGGAGGATGCCGAATTGGCCAGCATCCCTCAATGACCAGTTTCCGAGGCTGAGATTGCCGCATTGGACGAGCATTGGCAAGGCCCAACCGTCGCCGTGGCGCTCCGGCGCACCAAACGTCATCGACCAGTCCTTGATCGGCTCCGGCGTCGCCAGCGTGCGCGGGAAATTGCCGAGATTGCAGGCCAGCGCATGCTGCTGAAGACGGAAGGCGTTGGCGGCGAACGAACGCAACGACAGCCGTGTCCATTTGATCGCGCCTTGCCCCTCCTTAATCCATTGCTCGCACGTGCCGCGCTAGTTGTAGAAGGCGACGACGTTCTCGGCGCGCCGCGCCATGTTGGTGACGATGAAGCCGGCACGCGGATAAAGCTCGCCCGGATGCAATTCTACCTTGGCGATCACTCGGCCTGACTTCTTCCAGCGTCCCGCCTGATAGCTGAAGGTCGCATGGGAACGCCGCACTGCGTGTTGGCAACGTCCGAAATGCGGGATTGATCCGCTGCAATTCCTCACTGACAGATGCGGTAGCGGTCGCTCGACCCGTGCTGCAGGATGTCGACGTGCATGTGATCGGCATGCGCCGCATCGGACCCCGGCCCGAGCACCGTCGTGAACCACCCGCACGCGGCGACGCGGATGGCATCGACCGTGGCACGCAGATGCTCATCCCCATTGGGCTTAATGGCCAGCGTTTGACCATTCGCGAGCTCGAAGCTCGCTACGTCGGCCGCGAGACCGGACGCGTGCGCGCTGATCTTGCCGGCCTCGGCGCGGTTGCGGTTGCGGCATTCGTAACCCGGCCCGGTGCGAACCGACTTGAGTTCGACCGCGAGCTCGCCGGCAATAAGCGGAGCGACGAGGTCGCGCAGCCAATGGCCGAACCGTTCACCGAACCGGCAGGAAAGCGTCGGCTCATCGGGCAGGCGGATCGACGTTCTCCGCTGCGCCAGTTTGACGGCCTTGAGCCGCACGGGCGTCTCGATAGCGCATCCCGGTTTGGCGGCCG
>JBATYB010000225.1:0-12560 GCA_049673825.1 Methylocella sp.
GTGCAGGCTCAGGGCGTGTCGGTCCAGAAGAGATCGACCGCCATTTTGCAGATCATTACGCTCGATTCGCCGGGCGGCGCTTACGATGCCTCTTACCTCAGCAATTATGCGACGATCAATCTCGTGAACGTGTTGGCCCGCTTGCCGGGCGTTGGCAATGTCAAGGTTTTCGGCGCCGCCGAATATGCGATGCGGATCTGGATGGATCCGCAAAAGCTCTATTCCTTCGGGCTTGTGCCGGAGGAGGTGATCAAGGCCGTCAAGCAGCAGAGTCAAGTCGTCGCGGCCGGGCAGACCGGGATGCCGCCGGCGCCTGCCAGCCAGGACTTCCAATACACTGTGGACATCCAGTCCAGGTTCGACGATCCCGCCCAGTTTGCGGACATTATCGTGAAAGGGCAGACCGCCCAAGGCGGACGCCTTATCAGGGTCAAGGACATCGGGAGGATCGAGCTCGGCTCGCAGACCTATTCGCAGCAATGCTATCTCAACGGGAAGCCGGCCGCTGGTATCGCGATTTATCAGACCCCGGACGCCAATTCGCTGCAGGTCGGCCACGAGGTAGCGGTGAAGGTGGCCGAACTGGCCCGCCGCTTCCCCCAAGACCTCAGATATAGCATTCCCTATGATACCACGGTTTTCGTCAAGGCCTCCGTCAACGAGGTCTACACAACGCTCTACGAGGCGGGGATTCTCGTCCTCGTCGTGATCCTGGTCTTTCTGCAGAATTTCCGGGCAACGCTCGTCCCGGCGACGACGGTTCCGGTCACGATCGTCGGCGCGTTTGCGGGCATGGCCGCGCTCGGCTTTACCGTCAATCTGTCGACCTTGTTCGGCGTCGTGCTCGCGATCGGGATCGTCGTCGATGACGCGATCGTCATCGTGGAAGCGGTGTCGAGAAATATCGAGCGAGGAATGTCCGGACACGATGCCGCGATCAGAGCGATGGAAGAATTGTTCGGGCCGATCATAGGAATCACGCTTGTTCTCATGGCGGTGTTTCTGCCTGCTGCCTTTCTGCCGGGACTGACCGGCAAGATGCTTGCGCAGTTTGCCATGGTGATCGCCGCGACGGCTTTCATCAGCGCGATCAATGCTGCGACTCTGAAGCCGACCCAATGCGCGCTCTGGCTGCGCCCGGCGGTACCGCCGGACGCGCGCAATCTTTTTTATCGTGGCTTCAATGCCGTTTATAGCCGCACGGAGGATATCTATGCATGGTTGATCGGCGCCCTGGTCAAACGCGCCGGTCTAGTCGTGCTGATCGGGCTTATTGTCTCCGCTTTGGGGATTTGGGGAATTGCCCGCCTGCCGACGGCCTTCATTCCCAATGAGGACCAAGGCTACGCGATGATCGCCGTGCAATTGCCCGACGGCGCGGCGCTCGGACGCACGGTCAACTCGCTGAACGAGGCAACCAAGATCGCTCTCGCGACGCCGGGCGTGAAACAAGTGATCACGATTGCCGGAATTTCCGTCCTCGACAATAGCGCGACACTTTCCAATGCCGGCGTCAATTATGTCATCTTCGACGATTGGGACAAGCGTGCCAAGGCAAAGGGACAGGATCTCGTGTCCCTCCTCACGGAGTTGCAGAAGAAGATCGAGTCCATTTCTGACGGAAGGGCTTTCGTGCTGGTGCCGCCGCCGATCCAGGGGATCGGCAATGCCGGCGGTTTCCAGATGCAGGTTCAGTTGCTCGGCGGGAGCTTCAACTACACAAAGTTAAATGATGCGACGCAGGCGGTCGTCAATTCGGCCAAGACCAACCCGCAGATGCAGCGGATCATCACCACCTTTCGCCCTGATGCGCCGCACGTCGGCCTCACCGTCGATCGTATCCAAGCGGAAACCTTGCGAGTCCCGGTCGGCGATGTCTTTTCCGCGCTGACCTCTTATGTTGGCTCGACCTATATCAACCAGTTCAACAAATTCGGTCTCTCGCTACAAGTCTATGCGCAGGCCGACTCTCAATTCCGTCTGCAGCCGGACGACCTTCTGAATATGTATGTTCGCAGCCAGGACGGAAATATGGTTCCGATCGGGACGCTCGCCCATCTCCGCCCGCTCACCGCGCCATCGCTGATCACGCTCTACAATCTCTACCCATCCGCAACGATCATCGGGTCGCCCGCGCGGGGCTTCAGCTCCGGCCAGGCGATGGCGTCCATGTCGGATATTGCCGCCAAGACACTGCCGAACGACGTCGGCTACGAATGGAGCGCGATGTCCTATCAGGAAAAGGTCACCGGGAATCTGCTCTACTGGGGCTTTGCCCTGTCGGTCCTGCTTGTCTATCTCGTGCTCGCCGGTCAATACGAAAGCTGGATCCTGCCGCTCGCCGTGATCTCGGCGGTTCCACTTGCGCTGCTCGGGCCCGTGACAACGCTGACGAGTCTCGGGGTCGACAATAATCTTTACGTTCAGATCGGGCTGATGCTTCTGATCGCCTTGTCGGCCAAGAATGGCATTCTGATCGTCGAAGTGGCGCGCGAACTCCGGATGATCGATCGCAAGCCGATATTGGACGCGGCGGTCGACGCGGCGCGCACCAGGTTCCGGCCGATCCTCATGACGTCCTTCGCCTTCATCCTCGGCGTCCTGCCCCTCGTGCTTGCGACCGGCGCCGGCGCCAACGCGCGCCGTTCCCTCGGGATCAGCGTTTTCACCGGCATGATCGCGTCGACCTGCCTCGCGGTCGTGTTTGTTCCGGCTTTCTTCGTCGTGCTGCAGAGGCTCCAGGAGCGCAAGCGTCGAAGCAAGCCCTCCGACGCGGCGCCGAAGCCGCTCGCTCCCGGGTCGACGGCGCCGCCGGCGGGTTACGAAATATAGACGAGCATGGCGCCGGTCAAGGCCGCGCTGCACTCGCCGCGGCATTCACCCCTTTAACCCGACCCTACGTAAAACAGCGGAACAACTCGAGCAGTTGCGGACACCGGAAGAAATCCCGCTGCCGGCGAACGCGCCGATCGAATTTTATCGTGATTTGGCCCGGTTGCGCTTGGTTCGCGAGCAACTCGCGGCGATCGAGAAGTCGCGTCTCGACGAACTGAAGAGACGGCCGAAACATGGACCGCACGCGATGACTCTCATGTTGGCGCGGGTGATCGGCATCGGAATCGAGACGGCCGATATGCTTGTTCAGGAAGTGCTGCCTCGCGGCTTGCGAGACCGACGGCCGGTGGCGCGTTACGCCGGGACCACCGGCTCTCCCGGCGAAAGTGGAATGAAGCGACGCGAGAGGGGCATCGCCAAAGCCGGCAATTCCCGCTTACGCCGCGAGATGATCCAACCGGCGTGGCGCTGGCTCAAGTTCCATGCGGACAGCGCGCCAGGGTCCGGACTCAATTAATTCAAAGCCAGCAGGCGACGATAGCAACGAGACAGAGAGCGGAAAAGAAATTTCCGGCGAGCTTGTCATGGCGCGCGGCGATGCGGCGGACGTCCTTGAGCCTTCCGAGGCAGCCCACGATGACGTTGCTTTTTTTAGATGCCTTTGACCTTCCCGCGATTAAGTGGACACCGGATAGCCGCTTGCAAAGCTCTTCGAATAAGCCCTTTTGCGGCCATCGCCGGAATCGCTAGAAGACGGAGTTCCCGTTGCCGAACGGCTGTGGGAGCTCGCCCCAGGGCGCCCCAACTCGTGCCATCCCAAGCACCGCCTCCAGAAACGGCCAGTTGTCCGCCGCCGTCCGGCCCGGATCATCCGCCTTGCCAGCCAGGAGCGGCGCCACAAGCTCCGATTGCGCGTCATTCAAAACCAGCCGAATCAAAGCCGCCGCCTCAGTCGGCAGCCTTCAATCAAACTTTCCCGAAAACGGGAATCCCCCATGAATGTCAACAGGCTTTAATTCACTGGGACACGGCGGATGCGCATGCTAACATTCGACAGATTGTCAACCCAACTGATTGCAAGAGGAACTTGTCATGAATTCCGCTCCCCAGCCAAAGGTTTGCATCATCGGAGCAGGCCCCTACGGTCTCGCGATCGCGGCGCACTTGCGGTTCGTCGGCATGGATTTCCGTATTTTCGGATCGCCGGTGCGGCGCTGGCTTTCTCAGATGCCAAAATCCATGTTTCTGAAATCGGAAGGTTGCGCATCCAGCTTGCCCGACCCGGCGGGCCGTCACAGTCTGGCGCAATACTGCCGCGAGGAAGGCCTGCCATATTCCGAATATGTCGCTCCGAATTCGCGCGAGGTGTTTGCCAGATACGCGGTCTCCTTTCAGCAGAAGCTGGTTCCACATGTGGAAGACGTTCTGGTTACCGCGGTCAGCGAGCTGCGCGACGGTTTTGAGTTATGTCTGAGCAGCGGCGAGAAGTTGCAATCGGCTAATGTCATTGTTGCCACGGGTATGGATTATATGGCGCATAGTCCCGCGGAACTTGGCCGGTTGCCGGCCGAATTGTGGTCGCACTCCGCTGACCACTATGACTTGAGCAAATTCAAGGGCAAAGACGTAGCGGTGATCGGCGGCGGGCAGTCGGGACTGGAGACAGCGGCCATCCTGCGGGAGGAAGGCGCTTCGGTCAGTCTTCTGGTGCGTGCGCCGACGCTTGCCTGGAACCGGGTTCCGTCGACGGCCCGCCGATCCGGCTACGAACGTCTGCGGCGCCCAAGAACGCGGCTTGGAGATGGGCTTCAGCTTTGGGTCTACGACAATGTTCCCTATCTCTTTCATTACCTGCCGCGGCAGGTTCGGCTTTCGCGAGTGAAGACGTCACTTGGTCCCGCCGGGGCCTGGTGGCTGAAGGATCGGGTCGTTGGAAAGATGCCTATTTTCCTAGGCCATCAAATTCGTGCCGTCGAGGAGCGGGGCGGCCGGATCGCGCTGCAGATCGCCGATCGCAACGAGCGGCCTAAGGAGCTGGTCGCCGATCACGTGATCGCATCGACCGGGTACCGGTTCGACCTCCAAAACCTTCCGTTTTTTGGTCCAAGCCTGAAGTCGCGGATCCGGAATGAACAGCAGCTGCCTCAACTATCATCCAACTTCGAGTCGTCTGTTCCTGGATTGTATTTTACGGGTATTGCCAGCGCGAATTCTTTCGGTTCTGTGATGCGGTTTGTTGTGGGAACGGGCTACACGGCACGTCGCATTGCGTCACATGTTGCGAAAAATCAACGCCTGCCTGCCGCTACGTTTTCCCCGCCACAAAAGTGTCTGGAGAAGTGAAGCCAGCGGCTGATCACGATCGTCAAGGCAATGTTACCCAGCTTGGATACGACATATCCAACCCTCATTCTAAAAGCCTGCCGAGGCGTCATCCACCATGGAGCCTTGGCGGTCGCGCGAACGCTAGGAAGGCTCGGCGTGCCCGTCTATGCGGTCGTCGAGGACGGCTACTCGCCTCTGGCCATGTCGCGGTATCTTACGAGAGCCATCGTCTGGGAAAGTTGGCCAGGTGATCCGGCTTCGTTCCTGAAGGAGATGGCGACGATCGCCGAACTCATCGGCCATCCCGCGATCATCATTCCAATGGATGATTTGTCCGCCATATGTGTTGCCGAGAACGCTGCCGGTCTTGCTCGATGGTTTCTCCTTCCGCGGGTCCCGCCGCGGCTTCCACGCCAATTGGCCAACAAGGCCAGTCTCCACGCGCTGTGCGCCAAGATTGGAATACCTTCCGCACGGAGTGTCGTTCCCGATTCCATTGACGATGTCAGAGAGTTCGCCCAGGGCACGGCATTTCCCGTGGTGGTAAAGGCCGCCGACCAATGGCTGCTTCTGCATGACAGGTTTAGCACGAAGGTGATACAGACTCCAAGAGAACTGTTTGAGTTTTATGGAGAAATCAATTGTGCAGAATATTCGCGCACGATTCTTCAGGAATATATTGCTGGCGATGATTGGATATCGCACGGATATTATAATACGGAGAAGAATATATACGTGACATTTACGGGAAGAAAACTATTGGCCTTTCCGGCCGGCGCGGGATCGACCGCGCTGGGCGTGTCTCTCGGCAATGAAACACTGCGTTGTCAGTGCGAGAAATTCCTGAAGGCCGTCGCGTATTCGGGAATAACCGACACCGATTGGCGAAAGGACGAGCGGGACGGGCAATACAAGATTCTGGACTGCAACCCACGTGTCGGCCAAAATTTCCGGATGTTCGAGACCGGCGCGGCAATTGACGTGGTTCGGGCACAGCATCTGGATCTGACCGGGCGGCGCATTGACTGCGCGCCTATGATCGACGGCCGGTTGTTTACCGTCGAGTCGTTTTGTCTCCAAGCGCTTCTTCGCCGGCCGCGCCGCAGTACGTTGAAGCCAGATGTAGGTATATATCTGCGACCTGGAGGCAGGGAGTTGGCCTGGTGGAGCAGCGATGACCGGTTGCCGTTTTTTATGATGGGCATGCGTCTATTCATACGTGTTTTGGGGCATGCATTCCGGCACATTGCGGGTCGCCGGTGAAAATCCCTTATGCCATTTCCACATCCGGGTCCTCATGATGGGGTCCAACTCAATTCTTTTGTCCGCGCCTGAAATTGACGGTGATCGGAGGCGCCCTGTTGAGACAATCGGCTGATTCCGGCTTCGTCATAGATCGAGGCCGTCGCGGCGGACTTCGTGCATGAGCGGAGTCCGCTCCCGGTAGGCTCCGGCCGGAAACGGCAAGGCATTGATGATGGCCACTGTCTCGTAGAGAATATCGGTTTCAATTTCCGCTAGCCGCCCGCTTTCTTTCCGAAAACTATCCGGGTCTTTAGATAAGCATATAGCGCGTTTTGACCACAAGCGCCGACGCGTAAGATTGCGCGGAAGCCGGCGCGGCTTATGCCCCCGCGGTTGCCCTCTTCGACGGCAATAACGCCGAGGAACTCGCAGCTGCGCGGGCCCAATGGAAAGAGCTTAAAGGTTTGGGCTTTGCGGCAACCTGTTGGCAGCAGGGCGCGAACGGGCGTTTGGTAATGAAGTCTTGAGCCAACGCCAGAAAATTCTGCTCGCGGGTCAATTTGAATTTCGGCTCGTGACCCAAGGCGGACACATTCCAGTGTCTGAGCGTTGAACTGGCGAACCATAAAATGGCGTCACAATGCGGTTCCTCTTGCAACCAAAGCGAACCTGTTGCCATTAAGAGCCTATGAGTGCTCTTTCAAACTGGCCCCGCAATCGGCTTTTGCTCGCCCTGCCCTCCTCCAATCTCAAGCAGCTTATGCCGGAGCTTGAACGCATTGCCTGCCACTGCGAGCAGGTCCTAATGGACGCCGATAGTTCGCTCGACCACGTATTCTTCCCCGACAGCGGTGTCGTCTCGGTGGTGGCGGTTTATGCGGACGGCAGTATCATTGAGATGGCAACGAGCGGCAGGGAGGGTTGCACGGGAGTGCAAGCCATCTTCGGTGCCAAGACTTCCTCCGTCCGGCTTCTCGTCCAGATACCGGGAGGCGCAGCAAAGATGCCGCGCGCGGCGTTCACGCGGGCCATGGAGACGATGCCGTCCTTCCGAAGTCTCATGTACGCTTACGTCCAAGCCTTTCTCGAGCAGGTCCTGGTGTCGGTAGCGTGCAACGGTGCGCACAGCCTCAAGCAACGGCTAGCGCGTTGGCTGCTCATGATGCGCGACCGCGGTGACGATGACGCACTGCAGATCACTCAGAACCTGCTCGCCGAAATGCTGGGCGTCCAGAGGCCAACCATCACCAACGCTGCCCGGGAGTTGGAACGTGCCGGCTTGATTGCGCGCGGCCGGAGGCAGGTCACGATCCTTGACCGGCAGAGCCTCATGAAGACGTCTTGCGAATGTTACCAGTTGGTCCGGGCGCGGGTGACTTTTCACCTTCCCAAAACATATTCGTAAAAAAGGCGAGAATCGGTAATGTACATTACCGACAACACCCCCCTCAACGCGCTAACAAACAAGACTGGCGGGAGGCTGACGTGAGTTCTCTAGCAAGATCGTATTCTTGCTGTCGAGGATGAGTCCGGCCATCAGAAAGATGTGCAGGAGCCGTTGCCATGCGCGACGTCAGCCCATTGGATCTCGTGGAGACGATCCGCGAAGGCATCCTCGTGCTCGAGCCCGATCTGACCATCCGCTTTGCGAACCGCTCATTCTGCCACACATTCGCAGTCGCGCCGGAGCATACGGTCGGGCGGAAGCTCTATGAGATCGGCAACGGACAGTGGGACATTCCCAAGCTCCGCACTTCGCTTGATACGATTATTTCTGGCCGAAAAACAATCGAGGCCTTTGAAGTCGAGCATTTCTTCCCGTCAATCGGCCCGCGCATAATGGTGCTCAACGCGCGCACGGTTTACCGGCCTGACAACAAGATACAACAGATCCTCCTGGCAATCGACGACGTCACCGAGCGCGTGAGGCTTGAGCGCGAGCACGCGACCGCGCACGAGCGTATCGGCATGCTGCTGCAAGAGCTGACACACCGCGTCAAGAACAGCCTGCAGCTTATCGCTTCAATCATCATGGCTGAAGCGCGAAGCGTCTCAAGCGCCGACGGCAAAGCGGCGCTTGCGAGGGTCTCGCGTCGCATTATTTCCCTCGGGCACCTCTATTCAAAGCTAAGCGAAGCCGACACCTTTGAGGCCGTCGATGCGGCGACCTATCTGAATGAGCTATGCCGCAACCTAATCGCATCCGTATATAAGGACGGCGACGCGTTCATCATGCTCAAGACCGACATCGAGAGCGAGCTCCTGCCGACCGATCGGGCAATTTCGATCGGGCTCATTGTGAACGAGCTCGTCACGAATGCCGTCAAGTATGGTTTTCCGGGCGAGGCAAAGGGGACGGTCATGGTGACGCTGAAGCGGGTGCCGGGGGAGCTTCGGCTGACGGTCGCCGACGACGGCCAAGGGTTCGATCCTCGACGGGCCGATTCCGGGCTCGGCGGCCGCCTGGTCAGCGCCTTCGCCGAAAAGCTCGGCGCCCAGATCGAGCGGAAGAGCGACAGCCGGGGAACTTCCGTTCGCCTAATCTTGCCGTCGCGTGAAGGCTCGTAGGGATCTGAGCGGGCGAGGGGCATCGGCCCCGTGCGGTCTCCGCGCGACCGCCTGCTTATGGCGCCAAGCGGCGTGGGCGCTATTTGGCGCCCCAAAGCCGCGGAACGTTGAAATTCAAAATGCCCCAATGAAAAATTCTCAGGCCCGCCATTTTTGCGCGGCGGCAAAATCTTGCGGCTTCGCCTCGACCCAGTCGCCCGCGCCCTTGCCCGCCAAATGCCGCTTCTTCCAGAACGGCGCCTCGGTCTTCAGATAATCCATGAGAAAGCACGCCGCCGCGAAGGCCTCGCCGCGGTGTTGGCTCGCGGTGATGACCAGAACGATTCCCTCGCCCGGCCGGATCAAACCATAGCGGTGCACGGCAAGGACAGCTTCGAGCTGCCAGCGGGAGGCCGCCTCAAGGGCGGCGCGGTGGATTTCGGCCTCCGCCATGCCCGGATAATGTTCGATTTCGAGCGCCGTGAGGGCGCCGCCTTCGTCGCGGCAAAGCCCGGTAAAGCTTACCAGCGCGCCGATATCGGTGCACCCTTGCGTCAGCCTGGCGGCTTCGGCCGCACCATCGAAGCTTTCCTTCTGAACCCGCACAAGAATCCGGGCACCCACGCCCTCACCCCCCGGTCATCGGGGGAAAAAAGGCGATCTCCCGCGCGTTCTGGATCATGGCGTCGTGCTTCACATGGGTGCGGTCGAGCGCCGCGCGCATCGATTTGATATGCGCGAAGGCGGCGGCATAGTTTTCCCCCTGCCCGCTCAGCCAGGCCATGAGCTCGGCGACGGTCTTGATGTTGTCGGGCGGGACGATCTCTTCCTCGGCCTTGCCGATGCGTTCCCGCACCCATGCGAAATAGAGGGCTTTCATGATGGCTAGCCGATGACTTCCTTCAAGCCGGCTTTCAAATAATCCCAGCCGGTGTAGAGCGTGAGAAGAGCGGAAAGCCAAAGCAAGGCCAAGCCGGTTGTTGTGACTCCAGGAACGATTTCGTCGCCGGACGGGCCGGCGATGAGAAAGCCGAGCGCGCCGAGCTGCAGCGCGGTCTTCCATTTGGCGACGTTGGTCACCGGAATCGAGACCTTGAGATCGGCCAAGAACTCGCGCAGCCCGGACACGAGAATTTCCCGGCAAAGAATGACGATCGCCGCGGAGAGCGAATAGCCGGCGATGGTATGATCGGCGACAAGCATCATCAGGACGGCGGAGACAAGCAGCTTGTCGGCGATCGGATCGAGCATCTGGCCGAGCCGCGATTGCTGCGACCATGCGCGGGCCAAATAACCATCCAAGAAATCGGTGATCCCCGCGGCAATGAAAATGCTGAGCGCGACCCAGCGCATCCATGCGATCTCGGGCCAGAAGAGACAGCCGGCCACGCCTGGCACCGCCGCCACCCGCCCATAGGTCAGGATATTGGGCACGCTCCAGGTCAGGCCCGGACTTCTCGCTAGGATTGTGGTCGCCATGGCCGGGGAAACACCCTCTCCGAGGCAGAGTCAATAGGCCACACGCGCTCCGCCACGCCGAACCGGCCGCGCCGATAACGTATGGTGAGCCTATTGTCTGCCACGTTCGTGGAAAAAATCATAGACCAGCCGCGCGGTTGCCGCATTTATTCCGGGGACTTTCGCGAAATCGGATAGGGCCGCGCGGGAAATCGCCTTGGCGGTGCCGAAAGCGTGGAGCAGGGCCCGCTTGCGCGCCGGGCCGACCCCTTGGATTTCGTCGAGCGGGCTTATGGTGAACTCCTTCTTGCGCCGCGCCCGATGGGTTCCGATCGCGAAACGATGCGCCTCGTCGCGCAACCGCTGCGCGAAATAAAGCGCCGGATCGCGCGGGGACAGCTTGAACGGCGCCTTGCCGGCCATCACGAAACTCTCCCGCCCGGCGTTGCGGTCCGGGCCCTTGGCGATCGCCGCGACCGCCAAGCCGGTGACGCCAAGCTCGGTCAAAACAGCTTGCGCGGCGTCGAATTGTCCCTGGCCGCCGTCGATAAGGATGAGGTCTGGCCTATCTGGGAACGCCGCCTCGTCATCGCCCCCGGTACCGTCGCCCTCAGCGCCGTCTGTCTCCGGCCCAGGCACGGCGAGGTCTTCTTTCTTGAGCCGCGCAAAGCGCCGCCGCAAAACTTCCCGCATCATGGCATAATCGTCCCCTGGCGTCGTGTCGCGGTTATGGATGTTAAACGTGCGATAATGCATTTTCATGAACCCGTCCGCGCCCGCCACGATCATCGCGCCGACCGCGTTCGTTCCCATGATATGGGAATTATCGTAGACCTCGATCCGGCGCGGCGGGCGGGCGAGTCCGAACGCCCCGGCGAGCGCGGCGAGAAGCTTCGTCTGCGAGGCGGCCTCGGACAATTTGCGTCCCAAGGCCTCGCCGGCATTTTGCCGGGCCTGTTCGACCAGATCCCTTTTTTCTCCCTTTCTTGGCACGCCGATCGCGATTCGGTGGCCGGAGCGTTCGCGCAAGGCTTCCTCCAGCACGCCGCGATTCTCGATTTCGTGCGAAAGCAGAATGAGGCGCGGCGGCGGCTTGTCCGCGTAAAACTGCGCCAGAAAGGAATCAAGCACCTCCTCCGGCGCGAGGCTCTTGTCGGCGCGCGGAAAATAGGCGCGATTGCCCCAATTCTGATGGGTCCGGAAAAAAAAGACCTCGACGCAGAACTGTCCGGCTTGTTCGACGATGGCAAAGACATCCGCCTCTTCGACGGTTTTGGGGTTGATGCCTTGGGCGCCTTGGATGGCGGAGAGCGCGGCGATGCGGTCGCGCAGCCTTGCCGCGCGTTCGAACTCCATCGCGGCCGAGGCCGCGGCCATTTCTTGCGCAAGGCCATTGCACACGGCGCGGCTCTTGCCGGACAAAAACGCGCGGGCCTCGGCCACGAGTCCGGCATATTCGGTCTCGCCGATTTCCCCGGTGCAGGGAGCCGAGCAGCGCTTGATCTGATAGAGCAGACAGGGGCGCGTGCGGTTGGCGTAAAAGCTGTCCGCGCAGGAGCGCAAAAGAAAAGCCCGCTGCATGGCGTTCAAGGTGCGATTGACCGCCCAAACGCTCGCGAAGGGACCGAAATACTCTCCCTTCCGGTTGCGCGCGCCGCGATGCTTGGCGATCTGCGGCGCGGCATGATCGCCGGTGAGCAAGATATAGGGAAACGACTTGTCGTCGCGCATCAAGACATTGAAACGCGGCTTCATCTGCTTGATGAAATTCGTCTCGAGAAGAAGCGCCTCGGTCTCGGTTCCGGTCGAGACGAAGACCATCGACGCGGTCAACGCGATCATCCTCGATATGCGCGTGGCATGGCCGGAAGGCCGCATATAGCTGGCAATCCGTTTGCGGACGCTTTTGGCCTTGCCGACATAGAGAACTTCGCCATCGGCGGCGATCATCCGGTAGACGCCTGGCCCAGCCGGAGCGTGTTCCCAGAAGCGGCGGATAATTGCGGCGCCACGGCGGACCGAGGCGGGGGCGCCACCGGCGGCGAAATCCTCGCCGGCGTCCGGATCGTCCGTAAGCGTGGCGGCGGCGCCGCGATTCTCCGGCGCCGGTGGCGAACGTAATGGGTTCTTGTGAACGCGCGGCATGAGTG
>JBATYB010000226.1:0-5110 GCA_049673825.1 Methylocella sp.
CGAGGGCGCGCGCCGTCTCGCCTTTGAAACGAAACCGGAAGAAGCTAACCCCGCGCCTTGGCCGGTCTGGAGCGCTCCCCCCAACGTGCAAATGCGTGAAGGGGAAGCGCTCGAATTCAGAAGGCTAAAGACGACCCCTATCGGCTATTCGTCGCCGATAATGACCTGTCCCGGTCTTACCAGCAGCGCCTTACCCAATGCCCGCCATATGGGCCAGGAACCCAATGGCGCGCGCAGCCGCCTCCGTAGCCGCCATGCCACCCGCCGCGCCACCCGCCGCCGTGCCAATGGCCGCCATGCCAGCCGCCATGCCAGCCATGATGGAACCCATGATGCCAGCCGTGATGGAACCCACGGCGCCCGCCGTGATGGAACCCACGGCGCCCGCCGTGATGGAACCCGTGATGTCCGCCGCGATGGCCTCCGTGATGTCCGCCACGATGCCCGCCGCGAGCGGACGCCTCGGTAGAGGTGAGCACCGCCGCGCCGAGCACAGCGGCGGCGCAAAAGATCATGAATTTATGCATTGGACCCTCCCATTTCCGGCGTTGTGACCGCCGCGAGCGAATAGCTGCGACGCTCACAAAGCACCTTTTTTTAGGAGAGGCAATCCCGCTGATGGCTGACGACAACGAGCCCCCGTTATCCCGCTCGGGTTAACGGGGAGTTTTTCGCGCGGAAAACTGAGTCCGGGGCGGGAGGGCGGCCCCCCGCGGCTCAGCCGAAAAAACCCGGACGCGCGGCCAAGCGGCCCGGCGCGGAGGATTTCGCGAGCAAAATATTGTCGAGAAACTGGCGCGCGCTTTTCGCCCAGGTGTAGGTAAGCGCGTGCGCTCTTGCCTTGCCGCGCGGGATTTCAAGGGCCGCGAGACAAGCGGCGCGCAGATCCGTGTCGAGAATGCCGGCGCCGCTCGTGCCGATAACGTCGAGCGGCCCGGGCACCGGCAGCGCCGCCACCGGCAGCCCGCAGGCGAGCGCTTCGAGCAGGACCATTCCGAACGTATCGGTCCGGCTTGGAAACACCAAAACGTCCGCCGAGGCATAATGAACGGCGAGCGCGTCGCTTCCCTGCGTGCCGAGGAAATGCGCTTGCGGATAGCTTGCCTGCAAGGCGCGCCGAGAGGGGCCATCGCCGGCGACCAGTTTCGAGCCCGGCAAGTCCAACGCCAGGAAGGCCTCGACATTCTTTTCCGGCGCGAGACGCCCGGCGTAAAGAAAGACCGGCCGCGGCAGATTTATCGCCGCCGCCTTGGCCGGGCTGAACTGGCTGTGATCGACGCCGCGCGACCAATGCATCAAACGCTGAAATCCACGCCTGTTGAGATCGCCGGCGATCGAGGCGGTGGATACCATCACGCCGGAGCCGGCATTATGGAAACGGCGCAGCAGCGCATAGATGAATGCCTCCGGTATCCTGGTGCGGGCGGCGATATATTCCGGAAACCTTGTGTGGTAGCTCGTCGTGAAAGGACGCTTCGCGCGCAAGCAATAGCGGCGCGCGGCAAAGCCCACCGGGCCTTCGGTCGCGATGTGGATATGGTCGATCGCGGCGCCCTCAAGCCGTCTCGATACCGCCCCGCGGCTCGCCAGCGCAAGCCTGATTTCGCCATAGGTCGGCAACGGCACCGTCGCGAAACCCCGCGGCGTCAAAAACTCGATTTCGGCGCCGAATTCGCGCAGCGCGCGGGCCACGGATTCGAGCGAGCGAACCACGCCGTTGACTTGCGGCTTCCAAGCATCCGTCGCGACCAGGATGCGCATTACGCCGCCGCCCTCGCGGCGGGTTGGGTTCCCTCATTGGCGGCGAGCGCCGCGAGGCGGTGCTCCTCGGCGGTCATCTGCCAGCGCAAGATCTCGAGCCTTCCGTCGTCATGCTCGGCGATGACGGTGCAGCTTTCGACGAAATCGCCGGTGTTGACGTAAATAATTCCGTCGATATCCCGGATCGCGGCGTGATGGATATGGCCGCAGACGACGCCGTCGGCATGATGGCGCCTCGCCGCATCGGCCAAGGCCGCCTCGAAAGCGCCGATGAAGTTCACCGCGTTCTTCACCTTGAGTTTGGCCCATGCCGACAGCGACCAGTAGGGAAACCCGAGCTTGCGGCGGAGGATATTGAACCACAGGTTCGACCACAACGCGACCGTATAGGCCCAATCGCCGAGAAAGGCGAGCCAGCGCGCGTGCTGCACCACGATGTCGAACTGGTCGCCATGGACAATGAGCAGACGTTTTTTATCGGCGGTCACGTGATAGGCATGGTCGGCAACCTCGACGCCGCCGAAAACCGACCCGATATAGCCGCGCGCGAATTCGTCATGATTGCCCGGCACATAAATCACGCGGACGCCCATGCGCACCTTGCGCAGCAGCTTTTGCACGACATCGTTGTGCGCCTGCGGCCAGTACCATCCGTTCTTCAGCTGCCATCCGTCGATCATGTCGCCGACGAGGTAGATCGTCGCGGCGTCGTTATTTTTTAGGAAATCCAGCAAAAGCCCGGCCTGGCAGCCGCGCGTGCCGAGGTGGACATCGGAAAGAAAGAGGGCGCGGTAAATGGCAGGCTCTGGTTCCCCCTCTTGGCTTACCGGCATAATCTGGGCTACCTTCCTGAAGCTGGTCCAAGCGAAAGCAGATTCGTATGACTTTGGAATGACAGAGGCCCAGCATGGGCCGGGCCGCAATGCGCGGCAATCGTTCGCACTTCGAGCGCGCAATCCGGAAAGTTGAAGGCATTTCAGATAAGGTCATGCGACAAAGCACTGGACAGAGACCGCGAGCGGTTCAACTTCAAGCGATCGCGGTCCAGGCAAATTGAGTTATCGTTTAAGACCCAACCTCAAATCGGCGAGCCGGATCCATGGGTGTCGAAGGGCGCGACAAGGTCAAGACGCTGGATACCGGCGCGGCTGCCTTGTCGAACCAGCTTGGCAAGACGGTACAGCGGCTGCGCAAGGCCTATAATCTTTCGCTGTCGGAGCTATCCGGACAATCTGGCGTCGCGAAATCGATCATCAGCCAGATCGAGCGCAACGAGACAAATCCGACACTCGCCACGATCTGGCGCCTCTCGCAGGCGCTAGATGTCTCGATCGAGCGGGTGCTGCGGGCGGCCGACGACGAGCCCTTTCTGGAGAAATCCTCGCGCGGCGACACGCCGGTCCTGATTTCCGACGATGGCAAGTGCAAGCTCGCCATCATCGGCTGGATCAAGACGGTCGAATGGCTGCAATGGTATGATTTCTCGGCCGATCCCGGCGGAGTGCTGGAATCGGAGGCGCATCAACGCGGCTCCGTGGAAAGCCTCTCGGTGAGCGAAGGGGAACTCGAGGTCGAAGTGGGCAACGCGACCGAGCGGGCCAGGGCCGGCGAGACATTGCGCTATCGCTCCGATCGTCCGCATGCGATCCGCAACGTGTCGCAAAAACCGGCCGCGGCGACAATGGTCTGCATTCTGAAGGCGGCGGCGATGGAATAGCGCGCTCGCGGCTGCGCGACGCAGATCGACAGATTCATGGGGAACGCCATGCCGTGTCAACGTAGGCGGCAATGGCGCCGCGATCATTGACGGCTCCTATCCACACCGCGGTTCGGCTCCAACTTCATCCGCTGGCCTGCTTTCCCGGAAATATTCCGCGTCCGCTGGCGACGCCGGAGCCTATCAAGGATTGGCCGCTGGCAAGTCCGATGGAAAAGCTCATCGAGACCGGCGCGAAGATCGTGAGCCATGGCTGCTTTGTCGCGTTTCAGATGGCCGAAGCCATCGTCCCCGAAAATCTCTTCGCCGGCATCCTGGATCGCCGAAGCTCGACCGCCGCCCGATCCAGCGCCTGCGTGAAGTGTCCGGCCGTCAGGCATTCGAGCCAAACTCACGGGAGAGATGCGTCTTGATCACAATCAATTCGACAATTATCGTCACGCTGTGGTACGTTATGGACCGCAGAAAGTTTAACTGCGCAGGTGGCGGTGGCGGAGAGCGCCAAAATGGCCAAGCGGAGCCAATTTGACGGTCCTGCCACCTGGGATATGCCGGTGTATGGCGGTTCGACCGCCAGCTGTCGGAGCGATGACATGATTAAGATTTTCATTCCATTGGTGTCTTTCTGTTTGCTGGCGTGGGGCAATCCCGCCAATGCGTTCACCGAACCGCTCTCCGGCGCGTTCGAATTTGTTGTGCCGAAAGAACCCTTTCTAACAAACAATGGCCTGATTCCGCCGCCTGCCCAGTACAAGGGGCCTTTGTTTCAACTCAATCACAATTGGCCAGCGCAGCCGTTGCCGCCGATTTCGAACCCGCCTTGGTCAAAAGCTATCGGCGGCGGCTTGATCAACCAAACGAACGCGGCCGCATACGTAGCCGCGCTTAAAGAATACGTGAGCGTTAACGCTCGCCAATTGCTTTTAGATTATCAAGATTGGGATGCTGCCAAGGCACGCTGGTACAATGAACCGTGGCTCGGTTCCATACGCGAAAGTATACATGGTACATATTCAGCTGGTCAGTTTAGACGTGAGATATTTCCAGGAACCGGGCTAAAGGCGACTTTCGATACGCAGGTGCTTACTTATTACGACGAACGGGCCGCCCACACGCTATACAAAGTGTGGAAAGCTGATGGATTAAATCCGGAAATCAAAACCGCGAACTTTCAGTTCGACGAAGGATCGGTCATCGTCAAGGCCGCGATGTTCGTCTCGGATGACCCGAAGATTCAGAATGATTGGTGGCCGGTGACCAACGGAGCGGCGGAGTGGCCGCTGTTCCTTGCCGTTCCCCAATCCAACCCTGGCGCTCCGGCCGTCCTGAATAGTTATGTGATGCAGTTCGACATTATTGTTAAGGATTCCATCTCGGCTCCGAAGACCGGCTGGGTATTCTCTACTTTGGTTTACGATGCGAATGCGTCCGGGGATGCGTGGGACAAAATGGTGCCGTTGGGCGTGCAATGGGGTAACGATCCAGACGTTAACTCGGCGCTGATCCCGCCGCCGCCGCTGAATGAAAATTGGATCAATCCGGACGCGCCGAAATACTCGACGCAAACTTTGGGTTGGGGCGGCCGGCTCTCCGGACCAAACGATGGTGCGACGAATGACATCCAGATTGGAA
>JBATYB010000227.1:0-4127 GCA_049673825.1 Methylocella sp.
GCTCCACCGGTGTTTGGCGGGCTCGCACCATCCAGATGGCGGCGATGCCTCAGCTCATCGCCTTGTTCCACGCCCTCATCGGTCTTGCGGCGGTGTTCGTCGCAGCAAGTGCTCTCCATGCGCCGCAAGGGTTTGGTCTCGGCGTGCCTGGCGGCATCCCTGGCTCGACGCTGTTTGAAATGTCGCTCGGCGCCGCGATTGGCGCCATGACTTTCACCGGCTCGGTGATCGCTTTCCTAAAGCTCGACGGGCGCATGACGGGCAACCCCATCCTCCTCGCCAACCGCCACGCGATCAATATCGGTCTCGGCATTTTGCTCGCGATCTTCATCTTTGCGTTCATTCCAACCGAGGCCCATCTGGTATTCTGGCTGATCGTCCTCGTGTCTTTCGCGCTCGGCGCTCTGTTGATTGTACCGATTGGCGGGGCGGACATGCCGGTGGTGATTTCGATGCTCAATTCCTATTCGGGATGGGCCGCGGCCGCTATCGGGTTCACCCTCGCCAATCTGGCCCTGATCGTCACCGGCGCCCTGGTTGGTTCGTCCGGCGCGATTCTCTCCTACATCATGTGCAAGGGGATGAACCGCTCGTTCATCTCGGTCATTCTCGGCGGCTTCGGCGGCGAAACCGCGGTGCCCGCCGGTTCGCTGGAAGCGGACCCCCGGCCGGTGAAGCAAGGCTTGGCGGAGGATGCGGCCAAACTGTTGCTTGCCGCGAAGAAAGTGATTGTCGTGCCGGGCTACGGGATGGCGGTTGCCCAGGCACAGCATGTGGTGGGTGTAATGGCGGACATCCTCAAAAGCAAGGGCGTCGACGTCAAATACGCGATTCATCCGGTCGCCGGACGCATGCCGGGGCACATGAACGTGCTGCTCGCCGAGGCCAATGTGCCCTATGACGAGGTTTTCGAACTCACCGACATCAATCCGGAGTTTCCCGATGCCGACGTCGCGTTTGTCATCGGTGCCAACGATATAACAAATCCCGCCGCCAAAACCGATTCATCCTCGCCGATCTATGGAATGCCGATCCTCGATGTGGAGCACGCCAAAAACGTGCTCTTCGTCAAACGCGGAATGGGCACAGGCTACGCCGGGGTCGAGAATGAATTGTTTTTCAGGCCCAATACAACGATGCTTTTCGGCGACGCGAAGAAAATGGTCGACGGAATCGTGAAGGCCATGGGCTGAAACGCCGCGTGAAAGCGCGGCGCCTCGTTGTTTTCAGGCGAAGCGGACACCGGTTCGCCTGAAACCTCTCCCTTTCAGGCGTGATCGCAAAATAGCCGCGGGATACCAAGGGCGATTCGGCTTGCTGCGATCGCGGTCTAGTCAATCATATAGCGGATGCCGGCGCGCACCTCGTTGGCGCGGATCCTTTGGGTCACGGACGTCCCAGTCGCGCTTGACAGGCCGGTGATGGTTCCAAGATCGAGAAAGCGGTACCCAACGTCAAGCTGCGCGTGGTCTGTCATCGCAATGGCTACTCCGGCCATCGCCGCCCAGGCGAACCGGTAGGTTATGATCGATTGGCTGCGATCGAAGTCGGCGAAGACGTTGCCCCCGATCGCGCAGCGTCCCTGGCAAGGCAAACCATTGCCAAATGTGAAATTGACCGATTGATTGATCGGCCCCCAGGTGAAACCGGCTCCCACGCCTATGTAGGGGGTGAAGCCATCCCAGGTGCCGAGATCGAGATAGCCGTTGGCGAGCAAGTCCCAGCGGTGAATCTCGCTATCGGCATGACCGATGCAGGTCTGGGGAGTGACCGTCGGAAGCCCGGTTATGACGCTGGGCAGCACGACGCCGCAGGGCGTCGCGGCACTGCCGATCGCATGGATCTGCGAGCGATAATCGAGAATCAAATCCGTCCGGAACCAATTGTTCACCTTGTATCCCCCACCGATGCCGGCGCTGTAAGTGTTGAGCATGGACGGCGAGGAGCCAAACGTAAATGGAGCTATATCAGGAAAGGTTTCTTGCGCATAGGCAAGATCGCCGCGCACATACCAGTTGGAGGCGAACTCAACCCTGTCGTCGAGCGGCGCGGGGGCGGCGAGACCGGGGAACGGCTGCCCGAAATCCGCGCCGGCCGCCGGCTCCGCCAAGGCGTACACGCCGGCCAATGGCAGAACGCCAATCATCGCCGCCGCCATTGCGATGTTTCGCGTCAAATCTTTTGATTTCATCAGGGTCTTCCTTTTCGAGCGCCCGGCCGCCGTTTCCGGAGCCAATTTGAAAGGAAGACTGAGGCGTATTTCTTAAGCGCCACTTAACCATGACGGTTTGGCGGACGGTGCTGCCAGTTTGGCGCAAGTTCGAAAATATGGCGCGCGTCGAAGACCAATCCGGCGGCTCGCCCGGACGCACTTGCACGTCCCGGCTTCGCCACTATAGTCGCGCGGGTCTTTCATCCTCCGCGAGTTCTCCATGGCAGCTGCCATAAAGGACGTGAAAAGGGTCGTGCTCGCCTATTCGGGCGGCCTCGACACGTCGATTATTCTCAAATGGCTGCAAACCACTTATGGCTGCGAGGTCGTAACCTTTACGGCCGATCTCGGCCAAGGCGAGGAACTGGAACTAGCGCGGCAAAAGGCGGTCCTACTAGGGATAAAACCCGAGCATATTTTTATCGAGGATCTGCGCGAGGAATTCGTCCGGGATTACGTTTTCCCGATGTTTCGCGCCAATGCGCGGTATGAGGGGCTCTATCTCCTCGGCACCTCGATCGCGCGGCCGTTGATCGCCAAGAAGCAGATCGAGATTGCTAGGCTGACGGGCGCGGACGCCGTGGCCCATGGCGCGACCGGCAAAGGCAACGATCAGGTGCGCTTCGAGCTTGCCTATTATGCGCTCGAACCGGACATCAAGGTTATCGCGCCGTGGCGGGAGTGGGCCCTGACCTCGCGCAGCGCGCTTATCGCCTTCGCGGAAGAGAACCAAATCCCCATCGCCAAGGACAAGCGCGGCGAAGCGCCGTTTTCGGTCGACGCCAATCTTCTTCATGTGTCGTCCGAAGGCAAAGTGCTGGAAGATCCCGCTGAAGAAGCGCCGGATTATATTTATTCGCGCACCCTCAATCCGGAGGATGCGCCCAACCAGCCTGAATATGTCGAAATCGATTTCGAGCGAGGCGACGCGGTCGCCGTTGACGGAGAGCCGATGTCGCCCGCGCCCCTGCTTGCGCGTTTGAATGGGCTGGGCCGCGCGCACGGCATTGGACGTCTCGATCTCGTCGAAAACCGCTTCGTCGGCATGAAATCGCGCGGCATGTATGAAACCCCCGGCGGCACCATCCTTTATTTCGCCCATCGCGGCATCGAGCAGATCACGCTCGATCGCGGCGCCGCCCATCTGAAGGACGAGCTGATGCCGAAATATGCCGAGCTCATCTACAATGGATTCTGGTTCTCGCCGGAGCGCGAGATGCTGCAAGCCCTGATCGATCGCAGCCAGGAATTCGTCAGCGGCCGGGTGCGCCTGAAGCTTTTCAAGGGCTCGGCCTTCGTCGTTGGCCGTTCGAGCCGCTATTCCCTCTACGATCAGGATCTCGTGACGTTCGAGGAAGGGGCTAGCGCCTACGAACATCGCGACGCCGCGGGCTTCATCAAGCTTAACGCCCTGCGGCTGCGGACGCTGGCCAAGCGCGCCCGCAAGGTCGCCGGCCGAAACGTGCCGCCCGGAAAATAAACGCGAATCGCGCGATTGACTTAGGTGAGCGGATTAAAGAATGTCTCTCATGACACGGTGGAGACCGTAACCCCAGGGAGCACCACATGCGGAGGTTGATGATCGTTGCGGCCGCGGCCGTATCCATGGTTGCTGTCATGACGGGTGGTAATGCGCGGGCGGCGGCCATGCCGGACGCGGGTGTGGCAACCGCGGCAAGCGAAGCGGTTCCCCTGCAACAAGCCCAATATGCCTGGGGCGGCCGCAACTACTGCTGGTATGGCAATGGCTGGCAGGGACCCGGCTGGTACTGGTGCGGCTACGCTTGGCGTAGCGGCTTTGGCTGGGGCGGCGGCTATGGGTGGAACGGCTGGGGCGGACGTGGCGGGGGCTGGCATGGCGGGCGCGGGGTTGGCTGGCATGGCGGTGGCGGGCGCGGGGTTGGCTGGCATGGCG
>JBATYB010000228.1:0-4149 GCA_049673825.1 Methylocella sp.
GCTTATCCCCGCCGCCGCGCCCGGCCGCGCGCCCAGCGGAATCCGCGGCTGCCCGGCTTATTGCTGGCGGCTCTTTGCGCCATTGCTTTCGCGCCCGCTCTGGCTATATTCGCGCGCTATGCGGACAGAAGTCTTGGCGGACGCAAGTCCTTAAAGGACTAGGGATCGAGGAGAAGGGATTTTGTTTACGCCTGCTTTCGCCCAAGCCGCCACGAGCGCGGGCCCCACCTCGGCGGACATGCTCATAAATTTGGTGCCCTTCGCGGCGATCTTCGCCATCGCCTATTATTTTGTCATCCGGCCGCAGCGTAAAAAGGCGAAGGAACATGCCAATCTCATTAAGAATACGCGCCGGGGCGATAGCGTGATTACGACCGGAGGCCTGATCGGCAAAGTGACAAAAGTAGTGGACGATGCGGAGCTCGAACTCGAAATCGCGCCAAATGTCCGGGTGCGCGTTCTCCGGGCGATGGTTACGGACGTGCGGGCCAAGGGCGAGCCGGTCAAGGATCAGGCTTAAATCCAAGCCTGCAACAAGCAGGAACTCCGGGCTGACGCCTTTGGCCGCGCCCATAACCGTCGAGAATTTGCACCATCATGCTGCGTTTTCCGGCCTGGAAGATCGTATCCATTCTGGCGATGACGGCGTTCGCGCTTCTCCTCATCGTGCCTAGTCTTCTGAGCCCCGACCGCCGCGAGGCGTTGATTTCGCATCTGCCGAAATGGGTGCCGGCCCGCGCCATCGTGCTCGGCCTCGATCTGCAAGGGGGATCGCATGTGCTTTTGGAGGTGGACAGCAATTCGGTCGTGAAGGGTCTTGTCGACAATCTGCGCGACAGCGTCCGCCGGGTGCTCCGCGAACAGAAGGTTGCGATCACCGGCGGGATTGGCGCCCAGCCGCGCGGCGTCCAATTGCGCATCCCCGATCCAAACGAGCGCGCCAGGGTCATGCCGAAACTCCGGCAATTGGCGGCCTCCGCCGGCAGCGGCCTTTCCGCATCTTCTCGCGCGGCGGCCTTCGACGTGAGCGAAAACGACAACGGCCTCATCCAGTTCACGGTGACCGAGGCGGGCGTCGAAAGCAAGGCCCGCCGCGCCGTCGAGCAATCGATCGAAGTGTTGCGCCGCCGCGTCGATGCGCTTGGCACCACGGAGCCCAATATCCAGCGCGAGGGCAACGATCGTATTCTCGTCGAGGTGCCGGGTTTGCAGGATACCAGCAAGCTCAAGGAAATTCTGGGAACGACGGCCAAGCTCGAATTCCGCCTTGTCGCCGTGCCGGGCGACGATCCCGCCGATGTCGAATCTTTGGAAGACGTCGAGCAACCCGGCAAATTGTTGCCGGTGGAGAAGCGCGTCATGGTGCAGGGCGAGGATTTGACCGATGCCCAGCCGGGCTTCGACTCTCGCACGCAAGAACCAATCGTCAATTTCCGCTTTAATATTCGCGGCGGGCAAAGGTTTGGCGAGGTGACGTCGGAAAACGTCGGAAAATTGTTCGCCATCATCCTCGACGGGAAGGTCATCTCCGCGCCGCGCATCCTTAGTCCCATCACCGGCGGGTCCGGCCAGATCTCCGGGCATTTCACGGTCGAAGCGGCGAACAATCTCGCGATTCTATTGCGCGCCGGCGCATTGCCCGCCAAGCTCACGATTGTCGAGGAACGCACCGTCGGTCCGGGTCTCGGTCAGGATTCGATCGACGCGGGCAAGCGCGCGGCCTATGTCGGCGCCGCACTCGTCGCCTTCTATATGCTGATTACCTATGGCATTTTCGGCGTCTTCGCCAATATCGCGCTGGCGGTCCATGTGTCGTTCATTTTTGCCGGCCTCGTGCTTCTCGGGGCGACGCTCACCCTGCCGGGCATCGCGGGCATCGTCCTCACCATCGGCATGGCGGTCGATTCCAATGTCTTGATCTACGAACGCATCCGTGAGGAAGCACATATGGGCCGGTCGATCATTTCCGCGCTCGACGCCGGGTTCAAGCGGGCTTTCGCCACCATCGTCGACTCCAACGTCACCATGTTCGTCGCCGCCGCCATATTGTATTTTTTGGGCACGGGACCGGTGCGCGGCTTCGCCGTCTCATTGGCCCTCGGCATTCTTACCTCGATCATCACGGCGGTGACGATGACGCGAATGATGATCGCGCTCTGGTACCGCTACCAGCGGCCGACGAGGTTGCCAATTTAAAGTGTTGGTAAAACCGCGCGGCAGTTTCAGGCGCGAGCGCCAAGGGATAGAGTGTTTCATGTGGCAAGCCAATCCGCCTCGACGCGAGCACCTACAACCGCTGGCGTGCCGTTTCGGAAGAGGCCCTAGCGAATGAAACTCCTCCGCCTCGCGCCCGAGAACACCAAATTTCCGTTCATGCGCTTGCGCCGCGTGAGCTATCCGTTCTCGGCGCTCCTCTCGATTATTTCGGTCGTGCTTTTTCTTTCCCTGGGAATGAATTTCGGCATCGATTTTTCCGGCGGCACCTTGATCGAGCTGCGCGCCAAGAACGGCGTGGCCGACCTGGCAAAATTGCGTTCCACCGCCGAGCATCTCAAGCTTGGCCACGTCGAGGTGCAGGGTTTCGGGGGGCCGTCCGAGGTGACCTTGCGTTTCGGCCTTCAGGCGGGCGGCGATGCCGCGCAACAGGCCGCCGTGAACCGCATGAAAGAGGCCATCGGCGATGGCTACGAGGTCCGGCGCACCGAAGTCGTCGGTCCCCGCGTCTCCGGCGAGCTCGTGCAGTCCGGCACGCTCGGCGTTGTCGTTTCGATCGTCGCGGTGCTTTGCTACCTCTGGTTCCGGTTCGAATGGCAGTTCGCGGTTGGCGCGATCATCGCGACGATGCACGACCTCTTGCTTACGGTTGGCTTTTTCGCGCTGACCAGGCTTGAATTCAACGCGACATCGATCGCCGCCATCCTCACCATCGTTGGCTATTCCCTGAACGAAACCGTCGTGGTGCTCGATCGCATTCGCGAAATGATGCGGAAATACCGCAAGATGCCGGCCGACCAACTGATCGATGTCTCGGTCAACGCGGTCTTGCCGCGCACGATCATGACCGCGACGACCGTGTTTCTCGCCCTTTTCTCGCTCGTCGTTTTCGGCGGCGAGGTGATCCGCTCGTTCTCGATCGCGATGATCTGGGGCATTTTCGTCGCGACCTATTCCTCCGTCTTTATTTGTTCGCCGATGCTGATCTACCTCGGCCTGCGCGGCGACACCGTGGGTCCGGCGCCGGCCGCCACCCCCGCGAAGAAGCGGGCGTAGACGCGGGCGGCGGCACGGCGGCCAGAACCGGTCCGGCAAGGCGGCCATGATCGAACCAAGATACGCGGGTTTTTTGCCCGGCGCCCATCCGATCGAGGGGTATGGCGCGGGCGGCTTTCGCTTTGCCTCGATGTCGCATCGCGGCTCGATCCTCGCCTTGCCGTCCGGCATCGTCGCCTGGGCCGCGGCGACCCCGGCCGACATCGGCGTCGCCTCGCTCGAAGCAGTTTTCCCGGAACTACCAGGGAGCATCGAACATCTGCTCATCGGCACCGGGCTTGACCTCGTTCCGCTCGAAGGCCCTCTTCGCAAGCGGCTAGCCGAAGCGGGCATCGGGGCGGAGCCGATGCCGACAGGGGCCGCCGCGCGCACCTATTCGATCCTGCTCGGCGAAAGGCGGCGCGTAGCCGCCGCCCTTCTAGCCGTGCCTTGATGGCCGGGCCGCAGGCGCCGCCAAACGGGAATTACGCCTATTGCGAGGAACTGCTCCGCCGCAACGATAGAGACCGCTGGCTCGCGAGCCTCTTTGTTCCGCGCGAGCGGCGGCCGCATATCCACGCCGTTTATGCTTTTAGCCTCGAAGTTGCCCGCGTGAACGAAATCGTCTCCGAGCCGTTGCTCGGCGAAATCCGGTTCCAATGGTGGCGGGACGCGCTCGAAGGAGCGGGCGAGGCCAAGGCCAATCCTGTCGCCGCCGCCCTGCTCGATACGATCGCGCGCTTCGATCTGCCAAAAGCGCCTCTCCGCGAATTGATTGTCGCGCGGGGGCAGGACCTTTACGGCGAACCGACGCAGTCGGTCGAAGCGCTGGAAGCCTATGCAAACGCGACATGCTCGAATCTTTTCCGCCTCGCCGCGCTGATCCTCGAAGGCGAGAAG
>JBATYB010000229.1:0-5174 GCA_049673825.1 Methylocella sp.
ATCCGTGAATTGGCGACGCGATGCGCCCATCCAACACCTTCCCGTTCCCTCGGGAGCTTATCAAAGGTGTCTCCCATTTCGAGGGAGAGCAACCCGCTCGATCGCTTCGAGCATTGTCTGCTCGTCCAACTCAAGCTGGAGCCGCTTGAGTTCGAGGTCGAGGTCGTGCACCTGTTGTTGGGCGTCGAAACGCTTGGCAGCGTTGGATTGGAGAACCGAAGTTTTGAAGAGCCAGGGCCGTCGAACGGCCCAGAGCGACACCGAGCTTCTCTTCGAGATTTGCAGCCAATGTCACGAGAGTGGATCGACCATCGTCAGCTCAACTCTTCCATTCGGGGACTCAACGAGCGTTTCCCAAAGCCAACGGCTCAGCTCGGCAATCGTCGCAGGCAGATGTGATCTAATTGGCATACTGGGACCTCGCGACAATGAGTAAAACCGGCTTCTCCCTGAACGTCCTGCCGGCCGAGCCCGGGGACCTCGATGGTGACGGAGCAGCCGCATGCAAACATGGCCGTCGTCGACGTCTGATACGAAGCGAGAAGGTCTCCCAGTCGATTTTACGCATTTCACCGCTCCGCCACATGATTTTATGAAGCACGTAACGAATCGGGGCCGTGCATCAAAGCTCACGCCGCCGCGACGGCATCACGTCATGTCTCCATAGCCCGTGCCTTGAAGGCGCGGCGTGTTCTCCATCGGTGGTTGATCGACGAGAATGGCGAATCTCCGCCTTCAGCTCTAAAGTGCGCGCCGCGTCGACCGTGACGGGTGGGCCGATCACGACAAAACGGTGAAGTGATTATTTTGGGTCTTGGCGCCGCCGCTAGCCCAATGCTCTTCCAATCTTGTAAGCTCACCTCTGCGGCTACCGGCGTGAAAATCCAGGCCCTCTCTGCTTTAAGTAGGCTGTAAGCAACGTTTCGGAAGGGTTCCGCTTGCCCAATGTAAAGAGTTTCGCGGCTACGATGGGGCTGATCCTCGCCACGGCCGCGGGTCTGCCGCATTCTGCTTCGGCAACCAACCGGAGCGGGTTGTGGGTCGTCGTCCACGACATCTGTCTGCCGGCGTACCAAGCCGTCGGCGTGGCGTTTCCTTGCGCCGAGGTCAACATCGGCAACGGTCTCGATCGAGGCTTTGCCGTTCTCCAAGAGCCTTCGAGCGCCACCCAGGTCATCGTTGTCCCAACCACTCGCATTTCCGGCATCGAAAGTCCGGCGCTGCTGAGGGAAAACGCACCGAACTACTGGGAGGCGGCGTGGGACGCCCGCCGCTTCGTCGCGGAAGGGGCGGGCCGCCGGCTGCCGCGCGACAAGATCGGAATGGCAATTAATTCGGCGGCCAGCCGCAGCCAGGATCAGCTGCATATTCATGTCGGCTGCATCGTCCCGGCGGTCGCTAATTTCCTGCGTCGCCATCAAGCGCAAATTCATGGAGCCTGGTCTGTTCTTAGGCCGGCGCTTCTCGGGCACAGATTTGTGGCAATGAAGGTCGAGACGAAGAGCTTGGCCCACGTGGATCCTTTTAAGTTGCTCGCACGCGGTCTTACGTCGGGCAAGTTTTCCATGGGAAGCCAAACACTGGCCGTGATCGGCGCGACGTTTGCTGACGGCAGGGCCGGTTTCTATCTTTTGGCCAATGACTCCGATGCGTCGCCGAGGGATATCGTAAATGCGGAAGCACTGCTTGACGACAAGTGCGCCCAACTGTCCAGGGCCGGATACAAGAAGACGTTTTGGGAGTTAGCGCGCGGGCCAAGCGCGAGCTCGCAGCTTCGGCGCGCGCTTCGATGAAAAGGCCCCCGGCAACGTGTCGAAGATGACGTGGCTGGCCGGATCAACGGCGACCTCTTGACGACGCCGGCAGCAATCACCGCGAATGACGCCTTGTTCCCGACCCTTTGGCTACACATGGGCTGGACATCGACGAACGTCTGGCCCAAAGTATTGGGTAGAGGAGGCGTGCCGGTGCAATTTACCGTCGGGCTTAAACTGAAAGGAAAGGCGGACCGCATTGCCGTGGACGCCGAAGACGCGCTCATCGCCGCGCTTAAAGTCAAGGTTGACCGCCCGGAAGCGGTCATCACCTACGTCCGCCAGCAAAATCGGCGCGGCGATGCACGTCACCCATCGCGTGCGCTCTCCGAAAACACTTAATTGAGGAGCAATTCCGGTACGAAACCATCAAGCCATCCGCGGAAGTTGGTGACGGCGGAGGGGAAAGGCGGCGAATCACGGGGGGATCCAAGCCTCACGTTCCCCACCGAAGGAGCGATACGCCGTGTCCCAGGATAATCTCATCAAGCTGGCGAAGCCAGGAGCGTTTTGCGATGCGCCGAGCGAGGTGTTCCGGAAGGCTGCTGAAAGCCGGATCGTGGTCAACACCCATCGGATTAATCAAGGCGAAATGCCGGAATGGCCCAAGCGTGGCGACAACTCCGGCTCCTTCCTTGTCTAGGTGACAGACCCGCGGACGGCGCGGCCAAACTGGTCGAGATCGTCCGCGACCGGCTTCCTCCGCGTTTCGGTTTCGATCCTATCCGAGACGTGCAGGTCTTATGTCCGATCCAAAGGGGAGCCCTCGGCGCTCGCGCGCTCAATGGTGATCTCCAGAAGGCCCTCAATCCGAACACGCCGGAGGACATCGAGCGTTTCGGCTCGACCTTCGCTCCCGGCGACAATGCGATGCGGATCGAGAATAATTACGACCGCGAGGTGCTTAATGGCGATCTCGGCACGGTTCGACGCATCGGCCAACTCGAAGGCGTTCCGATTGCGGAGCTCGATAACCGTGAGGCGGAATATCCGTTCGGCGAGCTCGATGCGCTCGTTCCCGCTTTTGCGACAACAAACCACAAAGGCTCGGAATACCCGGCGGGGGTGATCACGCTGGTCATCCAACACTATTCGATGCTCGCCAGAAACCTCATTATTACGGGGCCGTTTCGCGGGGCAACCGCCTCGTCGTCATAGTGGGGCAGCGGCAGGCGCTTGCGACCGCGGTGAAAAGCGGCAGCGGGAGGAGACGATCGACGAAGCTCACGGAGGGGCTGAAACGGGCTTGAGGATTGTGAACGGGCGAACGAAAATGAAAGATGCATGACCGTACCGGTGTCCCGCGCCGTTATTTTGAGCGCTCGAAGATGGTAGTGCGATGGCCACCTAACCTACTCCAATGGCCGACTCTGCCCGCGCCGGGATCGGCGGCCGGACCGGGGGCGAAGCCGGCATCAATCGGCTCTCGCCATCCGGTCGTGCTTTGGTGCAAGACCGGAAGCCGATCGAACCGGGACCCAGGGGAAGAGCGCCGTATGAGGATAGTTTCACACAGGGCAAGGGAAAGTGTTCATGAAGGGCAAGACGGTCGTCATTACGGGAGGCACCTCGGGCATCGGAGAGGCCGCCGCCGGAAAGCTCGCGGAATTGGGCGCTCGGATCGTCCTTGTGGCGAGATCCAAATCGCGCGGCGCGGTGATCCTGGCGCGGCTTCGCCAGAGAGCGCCCAACCTCGCCCACACGGTTCATTATGCCGATCTGACGCACATCCTTGAAATGAAGCGGGTGGCCGCCGAAATCGCTAAAGCGGAGCCCCGCATCGATGTCCTGATCAACAATGCGGGCGCGATGTTTAGCACCCGCAAGCTCACCGAAGACGGGCTCGAAACCACGTTCGCCCTCAATCATATGGCTTATTTCGTCATGACTCTAGAATTGCGCGAGCGCCTCGCGGCCTCGACGCCGGCGCGAGTCGTCAGCACCGCATCGGCCGCGCATCACAGTGCCTCGTTGGATTTGGACGATCTTCAACTGGCGAAAAGCTTTGGCGCCATGAAAGCCTATGGCCGTTCCAAGCTTTGCAACATTCTCTTCACGCGGGAACTCGCCCGCCGTCTTCACGGCACGGGCGTGACCGCCAATTGCCTGCATCCCGGTTTCGTCGCCACCCGCTTCGGCGATGAGAGCGGCGGCTTGATCTCGCGCTTCGCGGGACTCGCCAAGCTCTTGGCGATCTCCCCGGAGAAGGCTGCGGAAACGATCGTTTACCTCGCGTCTTCGCCCGAGATCGCCGCGACGACGGGCCAATATTTCTACAAGTGCCGCCCGATCGCGCCGTCGCGAGCGGCGCAGGACGACAGAGCCGCGTTATCGCTCTGGGAGCGCAGCGCGGCGTTGGCGGGCCTGAATGCGGAAGCCCTCCACAGGGGAGGGTGATACACCGTCGCTCTTGCAGTGTGATAGTTGCATCGTCTCCGCCATTGGACGCTGACGCGAGGACCCAAAAGGCACGCAGCCCCGCGGGGACTTTCCATAGGCGGCCAACGCCAATCGCCCCGAACTAATCAGTTGGTAACCGTGTGACAACGCTTGGCGAGCACAGCCGAAGTTTTTGCGGGAACCCCATGTCTCAGGATTTGTCCAATCGGCGCGGGCCGGACAACGCCGCGTCGATCGCGCCGATAAACGGCCCGAGCTTTGGCGGTTGTGCTTCGATATCGACCCTCACGGCGAGCTTGCGGAGCGCGGCGCTACACACCGGGCCGATAGACGCGACGAGCGTTCGGCCAAGGCTTTGTTTAAGCAACGCCTCTTTGCCATCGTATTGCGCGACGGTGAAAAGGTTGCTCGCCTGCGACGCGGTGGTGAACGCCACAAGATCGATCTCATCGCGACAAAGTGCATTGATGAGCCTTTGCAACGGCGCTGTGTCCTCCGGCAAGGCCCAGCGATAGGTCGCGATTTCGATGACTTCCGCGCCTTCGCTTTCGAGTGCGGCTTGTAACTCATGATTGGTTTCGCCATAACGCTGTACCACGACGCGTTTGCCGCGCAACGGGGCCTCATGCATTTCGGCAAGCACCTCGTGCGTCGTGAACGGATCGCTGGCGGCGCGATCAATGCGCACCTTCCGCGAGCGCAGCACCGTGGCCGGCTTCGGCCCCCGTGCGACCACCTGCGCTGCCTCAAGAATCCGCAGCAAAACATCAGTAAGCCCTAGCGACTCTGTTGCAGCGAGCAGCGCTTGCGTCCCCACGCCCGTCTGGAAAATGAATATTTCGGGCGGCGTGGAACTCCAGTCACGGATCAACTCCTCGATGTGCGCCGGATCGGCAACCGGGATTTCGGCGAGTGCGGGAGCCAAAAACGGCGTGCCTCCATGTTTGCGGACCAGACTGG
>JBATYB010000230.1:0-8487 GCA_049673825.1 Methylocella sp.
GTCTTGCGCTGTGGATGGGGACGGGAGAGAGGGCGTGGCGGCCTCTCAACAATCCGCCGAGCATCATCACTTCTTCCTTCGCCGACGAAAATCCGCGCGGTTTTGGGCTGTTGCAGCGCGACCGCTGCTTCGATCATTATCTGGATGGCGTCTATTACGACCGGCGCCCCAGCGTTTGGGTCGAGCCCAAGGGCTCTTGGGGCAAGGGCGCGGTGCAGCTCGTCGAAATTCCGACTGACGATGAAATCCACGACAATATTGTCGCGATGTGGGTACCCGAGAAAACCGCGGCGGCAGGGTCCGAGGTCACGCTCTCCTATCGCCTCTATTGGGCCGCGGACGAACCGTTCCCGGCGGAACTTGCGCGCTGCGTCGCGACGCGCTTGGGGAACGGCGGCCAGCCGGGCCAGCCGCGGCCAAAGGGAGTGCGAAAATTCATGGTCGAATTCAAGGGGCCGCCGCTGGAGGCCCTGCCGTTCGGCGTGAAACCGGAGCCGGTGCTCTGGGCCTCGCGCGGAACCTTTTCCTATATCTTCACGGAAGCCGTGCCGGACGATGTGCCGGGCCATTGGCGCGCGCAATTCGATTTCACCGGCGACGGCGTCGAGCCTGTCGAAATGCGCCTGTTTTTACGCGCGGGCGCAAAAATCCTGAGCGAGACCTGGCTCTATCAGTATCATCCTTTTTAGCGCATCATGTGAGAGGGCCTCAATTTCTTTAAGATCCGCCGTTAGAGCGATTAATAATGCTTGTGAGCGAGAACATCACACGGGGCTTAACGGATAGTTTAGCCGGTGTTGTCTCTAGCGATTTGCGGGCCCAGAACTCGGAAGATGCTTGCCGTCTGCTTATGGCGCACTGGCGTCATTCAGGTGGCTTTCGCCAGTGACCGCCTTCCTCCCATCGCTTAAATTCATACTGGGACACAACTAGCCTCCGGCATATTTCCACGGCTCGGCAAAATGCTTTACCTTGCATTCGAAACCTTTGTTGGGGAGCCCAGCCATGCCACATCCGCGCGTGAACGGCGTTCCGCCCAAAAATGCGCCGCGAGCGGAACGCTACGAAGCCGGCCGGGCGCTGCGCAAACGCGTGGCGCTTGAAACCCATGCCGAGTGCCCGCCGGCATCCGGCCGCGACCCGGTCGCCATTCTCGCCCTGACCGACGCCGCGCGCATCCCCGAACTTCTGCCGATCCGTTATCAGCGCATGGTGCAATCGCCTTTCACGTTCCTGCGCGGCGCCGCCGCCGTGATGGCCCATGATTTGGCTTCCTCGCCGCAAACCGGCGCGCATGTGCAGGCCTGCGGCGACTGCCATTTGCTGAATTTCGGGGTTTTCAACACGCCGGAGGAACGCGTCCTCTTCGACATCAACGATTTCGACGAGACACTGCCCGGCGTCGATTTCACGGTCGACCTGAAGCGGCTTGCGGCGAGCGTGGCGGTGGCCGCTCTGGATGCAAATATGCCGGACAAAAAGGCGCGCGGTCTTGCCCAGGCCACCGCGAAATCCTATCGCGAATTCATCCTAGAACTCGCCACCAAGACGCCGCTCGAAGTCTGGGGCACGCGGATGGATTTCGACCGCGTGGTCAAGCGGATTGCCGACGGCAAACTGCGCGAAAAGATTTTCTCCACCTTGGTGAAGGCAAAAAAAGATTTGGCGGCCGACGATAATTTCCCGCATCTCGCGACGGCGATAGCGGGCGCCGCCCATATCGAGGACCGTCCGCCGTTGATCTATCATTTCGACACCGAGGCAACCAAGGGCTACAAGATTCACGCGCATTCCGCGTTCACCGATTACCAATCCTCCCTCCTGCCTGAACGGCGCGCGCTGGTCGAGCGCTACACGCTCTCCGACATCGCCTTCAAGGTCGTCGGCGTCGGCAGCGTCGGCACGTGTTGCGCGATCGGGCTTTTCATGACGGCGGATGGAGAGCCATTGTTTCTGCAAGTCAAGCAGGCGCTTGCTTCGGTTCTCGAAAAGATCGCCGCGCCCCCGCCAGGCCTGGTCCACCAAGGATGCCGCGTGGCCGAGGGGCAGCGCGCGATGCAGGCAGCGAGCGATATTTTTTTGGGCGTGACCGAAGACCCAAAAACCAACCGGCAGTTTTACGTCCGCCAGCTCAAGAACCGGCATCTCAGTTCAATCGGCGAGGTCATCGAAGGCAAGGCGCTCGATACCTATGCGAACCTTTGCGGCAGGACGCTGGCCCGGGCGCACGCGCGCGGCGGCGACCCTGCCCTGCTCGCAGGATATATGGGAAAATCGGAAGTGCTCGACGACGCGCTTGGGTCATTCGCGATGGCCTATGCCGCGCAAACGAAGCATGACCATGCCCAACTGAAGGCCGCGATCGACACAAAGGCGGGCCTTGCGAGCAAGTGATTTCATCCGGGCGGCCGCGCGCTATGCGGCAGGGGATTTGCGCCAGGACCTTGCCGCCGGGCTGGCGCTCGCCGCCGTCGCCCTTCCCTCGCAAATGGCGACGGCGCATCTTGCCGGATTCCCGCCCGCCACCGGATTGATCGCTTTCGCGGCTGCATCGATCGGTTTCACGGCCATCGGAGCCAATCGTTTTCTTGTGGCCTGCGCCGATTCGACCATCGCCCCGATTTTCGCCGGAGGCCTCGCCACCTTGGCCGCCTCCGGAAGCCAAGACTATTTTACGCTTTGTGCGAGCTTCGCACTCATGGCCGGGGGAATTCTTTTCTGCTGCGGCGTATTCCGGCTCGGTTGGATCGCCGACCTCGTGTCGAGGCCGGTCACCGTCGGGTTCCTGGCCGGCATCGCCTGTCATATTGTGATCTCACAGCTTCCTCCTCTTCTAGGAATCGCAGCTCCCGGAGGCGGCTTGTTGCAGAAAGCGTTGGCGATCGCGGGCAAGCTTGGCGAGAGTAATCCCGTTTCGCTCTTGCTCGGGCTCGCTGTCTTCGAAATTACAATTCTCGCGGAACGGATCAATCCGCGCATTCCAGGTGCGCTTTTGGGCATCATCGCGGCAAGCGCGGCAGTCTATTGGTTTGAGCTAGAGCGCGAAGGCGTCGCGGTTCTGGGACAAATACCAGGCGAATTTCTGCGTCTCCATCTTCCCTCGGTCATATTCCCGGACCTCGTTCAAGCGGCGCCGCTCGCCTTCGTCGTCGTCGCCACCATCATGGTGCAAACCGCCGCGACAACGCGCTCGTTCGTCGCGGTCCCTGGCGGCACCGCCTCCATCAATCGCGACTTTACCGGAGTCGGCGCGGCAAATCTGATGGCGGGCCTCTTCGGCGCCTTTCCCGTCAACGCAAGCCCGCCATTGACCGAGATCGTCGCCGAGACGGGAGGACGCAGCAAGCTCGCGGGGCTCGTCGCAGTCGCGCTTATCCTCGGCATGGCCGGTTACGGCACGGCGCTTCTCGCCCATGTCCCGCTGGCCGCGCTCGCGGGCATTCTGATCTTCGTCGCGATGCGGATCGTGCGCCTGGCAGAAATCGCCACCGTTTTCCGGCGCGCTTTCGGCGAGTTCATGTTAATCCTTGCGACCGTGACCGCGATCATCGTCCTCCCCGTGGGAACAGGCGTTGCGGTTGGCATCGCGCTTTCGCTGCTGCATGGCATATGGTCCACGACCCGCGCCCGTCTCATCACCTTCGAAAGGGTTCCGGGAACCTCGATTTGGTGGCCCCAGGGCCGCGATCTCAAGGGCGAGACGATCGAAGGGGTGCTGGTCGTCGCATTCCAAGCGCCGCTTTCCTTCCTGAACGCCTATGAGTTTCAAGACGGAGCGCGGCGCATTGTAAGGCAAAGCCGTGCTCCGCTCGATCTCATCGTTCTGGAGGCAAACAGCATCGTCGAAATCGACTTCACCGCCGCGCAAATTCTCATTGAATTCATCGAATTTTGCGTGCAATCGAACATCCGGTTCGCCGTTGCCCGCCTCGAATCGGTGCGCGCGGGGGAAGCTTTCGAGCGTTTGGGACTGACCGATGCCGTGCATCGGGACCATTTCTTTCACAGCGTGGACGAAGCGATTAGGGCGCTCGCGAAAAAGACGAATGAGTTTCCTGAAGATTAGGAGTAAAAGCCGGGTTGGATGGAGAACCGCGCGGCGCAGCCCGGAGACTTGGCGCGGCGGCCGGCCGCATTCCGCGGACGCTTGAAGGAGATTGGTTTCATGGGTTTATTCCCGGAATTTCGCGGCGTGGAACAGTTCGCGGGGGACGCGCGGCCGCGGCGGAGCGATGCCCGCGCCGCTTTGATGTTCGCGTGCGTGCTGGTCTTGGCCGCCGCCGGAAGCCTCGGACCCATCTCCGCCCCGGCCCTCGCGAGGGGACCTGAGTCCCTCGCCGATCTCGCGGACGCGGTCAGCGATGCCGTGGTGAATATCTCGGCGACGCAGACCATGGACGACAAACGCGCCGAGAATGCGCCGCAATTGGAGCCGGGCACGCCCTTCGACGATCTTTTCGAGGAGTTCTTCCGGCGCCACCAGCAGGGCGGCAATGACCGGCAAGATCAAAAACACCGCCAACGTAAATCGAATTCGCTCGGCTCCGGCTTCGTCGTCGATCCATCCGGGGTCGTCATCACCAACAATCACGTCATCGCCGACGCCAATGAAGTGACGGTCATTTTCACCGATGGCCAGAAACTGAAGGCGGCCGTGGTTGGCAAGGACGAAAAGGTCGATGTCGCGGTGCTTCGGGTGAAGCCGGACAAGCCGCTCAAGGCGGTGAAATTCGGCGACAGCGAAAAGATGCGCGTGGGCGATTGGGTGGTCGCCGTCGGCAACCCCTTTGGGCTAGGCGGCACGGTCACTGCGGGCATTATCTCGGCCCGCCATCGCAACATCGAGTCGGGTCCCTACGACAATTATTTTCAGACCGACGCGGCGATCAACAAAGGCAATTCGGGGGGACCCTTGTTCAACATGGCGGGCGAGGTGATCGGCATCAATACGGCGATCCTGTCGCCGAGCGGCGGCTCGATCGGGATCGGCTTCGCCACCCCCGCCGCGACGGTTATTCCGGTCATCGATCAGTTGGAAAAATTCGGCGAGACGCGGCGCGGCTGGCTTGGCGTGCACATCCAAAACGTCGACGATACGATCGCCGAAAGCCTCAATCTCGGAAATGTGCGTGGCGCGCTCGTCGCCGGAACCGACGAAAAGGGGCCGGCCAAGGCGGCGGGTCTCAAGGCCGGTGACGTCATCGTCAAATTCGATGCAATCGAGATCAAGGAGTCGCGCGACCTGCCCAAGATCGTCGCCGCGGAGCCGGTCGGCAAGGATGTCGATATCGTCGTGATCCGCCAAGGCAAGCAGATCACCAAGACCATCAAGCTCGGCCGCTTGGAAGACAATGAAAAGCAGGCTGCCCTCGGAGCCAAGCGCGGCGACGCGGGAAAGAAGGCGATCGCCGGCCCTGTCGAAAAGGCGATGGGAATGGAATTTTCGAGCCTCACGGACGATGTGCGGCAAAAATTCGCGATCAAAAACAGCGTCACTGGCGGCGTCGTCATAACCCGCGTCGATCCCGACTCGGCCGCGGCGGACAAACATGTTCAGGCCGGCGATGTGGTCATGGAAATCAACCAGGAGCCGGTCAAGGAGCCCGCCGACATCGCCAAGAAAATCCACGCGCTGAAGGGCGCGGGGAAGAAATCGGCGCTTCTCCTTGTCGCCAACGGTCAAGGAGAAGTGCGCTTCGTGGCGCTCGGCTTGCCCTGATGGGCGGGGTCAACTTATGTAGCCCCCTACGGCTTGTGGATAGTTTTGCGCCCATGCGATATCTTGTGGGAAATCGACTCAGGGATTTGTAGTTTGCATCGGTACGTTGTGATTCGGGATTGCGGGTGGCGGGCCAGTGAGCATGCACGTAGCTAAACAAGCTTGGATTCCGGCGGAAGAGGTTTTGCGGCGCGACGATCCGCGCTGGCGGCGGTTACACGATATAGTCTTCGAAAAATCCTTTCAAACTGGCCACTTCATTCTCGCGTCGGGTGGCAGCAGCAAGTTCCTATTCCAGTTGCGCCAAACGACAATGCTCGCCGAGGGCGCAACTCTAATCGCGGAGATCGTGCTGGAATATATGCAGCGCCACGGCATTCGCTGCATCGGCGGGCTTGTCCAAGGCGCAGTTCCGATCGGACAATCCGTCCTTATGCTTGGTCATGCGAAACAGTACCCAATTCATCATTTCTTCGTGCGCAAGGAGGCCAAAAAACATGGCGCGCGGGAACTGATTGACGGTTATCCCATGGATGATTCTGAGGTCTTAATCGTCGATGATGTCGCCACCAGAGGCGGATCCATAAAAGCAGCAATTGAAAATCTCCTAAAGGAGCATCCAAGCTGTGTCGTGAGGCGCGCGTTGGTAATCGTAGACCGACAAGAAGGAGCGGCCGAGGCACTTCTTGCGAATCGCAATGTTCAATTGGTTTCATTATTCAAGAAGAGCGATTTCTTGATCCCAGCTTCACTGTTGGGCTAGAACAATCAAGAAGCTTCTGCAAGACGGATTGTACGTCAACAATTCGCGGCCGATTGAGGACGAAGCGCGGGAAGCGGCGAAAAGCGGACAATCAACGTTTCCGGCCTATGTATTTCAACAGTTTTCCCGAGATATTGCAGCATGTTGGAATGAGGTTCCGCTTTTGGCCAACGAAGCGGTTCAGGTCGAAGACGCCTTGCGGCCGTCAATGGAAGCTGTGCTGGAAGCTGTTCTTAGCAATGCATTGCTGGTTCACATCGTGGCATTCGTTGAGGCTCTTATAAAAAGCGAGTGGATACTCTCTAAATCACGTCGTATTCTATCCCCGTGACGCGCGCCGGCGGCGTTGCGTTATGCAATAGAGCCCACTACCGGTGCGGCCATCATTTGGACGCAATCATCCTTCCGCAGGATGAGCTCGAACGAATGATAACTGAACGGTCACAACGGGCGCCTCATCCAGCGCATCGCCGAGACGGCCTTGACATCTCAACGAGATACCCCTAGTTCCAAGGGGTCCTGTTAGCACTCGCCATGGAAGAGTGCTAACAAGGCGCAGTTGCAAATCAGCCGCAAGCTTGGCAAGGCGCCTCCCGTGTGACAATGGGGGCGCCGCCGGCGGCGCAGAAGGGAACCAAAAGACATGAACTTTCGTCCTTTGCACGACCGCGTCGTGGTCAGACGTCTCGAAGGCGAGGAAAAGACCAAGGGCGGGATCATCATCCCCGATACCGCCAAGGAGAAGCCCCAGGAAGGCGAGATCATCGCGGTGGGGCCCGGCGGCCGCGATGAAAGCGGCAAGCTCACGCCGCTCGATGTCAAGTCCGGCGACAAGATTCTGTTCGGCAAATGGTCGGGCACGGAGGTCAAGATCGACGGGCAGGATCTCCTCATCATGAAAGAGAGCGACATCCTGGGCGTCGTCGCCTGAGCCTGGCAAAGCCTTCACCCAACCCCTAAAGAACCCGGTTCAGGAGTTTCAAAATGGCAGCCAAAGAAATCCGTTTCTCGTCCGACGCCCGCGACCGCATGTTACGCGGCGTCGATATTCTCGCCAACGCGGTCAAGATCACCCTTGGCCCGAAAGGCCGCAATGTCGTCATCGAGAAGTCCTTCGGCGCGCCGCGCATCACCAAGGATGGCGTGACGGTCGCAAAAGAGATCGAACTTTCCGATAAATTCGAGAATCTGGGCGCCCAGCTGGTGCGCGAAGTCGCCTCGAAGACAAACGACCAGGCCGGCGACGGCACCACCACGGCGACCGTCCTCGCGGCTGCAATCGTCAAGGAAGGGACCAAGGCGGTAGCCGCCGGCCTCAATCCGATGGACCTGAAGCGCGGCATCGATCTCGCGGTCAACGCCGTCGTCGCCGATCTCAAGAAGAACTCAAAAAAGGTCACCTCGAACGAGGAGATCGCCCAGGTGGGCACAATTTCGGCCAATGGCGACAAGTCGATCGGCGAAATGATCGGGAATGCGATGCAGAAGGTCGGCAACGAGGGCGTCATCACGGTCGAGGAGGCGAAGAGCCTCGAGACCGAGCTCGATATCGTCGAAGGCATGCAGTTCGACCGCGGCTATCTCTCGCCCTATTTCATCACCAATGCGGAGAAGATGATCGCCGAGCTGGAAGATCCTTACATTCTCATCCATGAAAAGAAACTGTCTTCGCTACAGGCGCTGCTGCCGGTTCTCGAATCCGTCGTGCAGGCCGGCAAGCCGCTCGTCATCATCGCCGAGGACGTCGAGGGCGAGGCGCTAGCCACGCTCGTCGTCAATAAGCTGCGCGGCGGTTTGAAGGTCGCGGCCGTCAAGGCGCCGGGCTTCGGCGACCGCCGCAAGGCCATGCTCGAGGACATCTCGATCCTCAGCGCGGGCCAGATGATCTCGGAAGAGCTGGGCATCAAACTTGAAAACGTGACCTTGCAGATGCTCGGCCGCGCCAAGCGGGTTCGCATCGACAAGGAAGAGACCACGATTATCGACGGCGCCGGCGAAAAGAAGG
>JBATYB010000231.1:0-2122 GCA_049673825.1 Methylocella sp.
GGAACAGGTGCCGCGGACATGCGGCTCGGCACTGAACTCGGCCTTGAGATTGGGATATTTCGAGCCGCCGGTCCCGGTCCCGTGCGGGCAGCCGGTCTGGGCCATAAACCCCTCGATCACGCGGTGGAAGGCGACGCCGTCGTAGAATTTCTCGCCCGCGAGCTTTTTGATGTGCGCGACATGGGCTGGGGCGAGATCGGGCCGCATTTCGATGACGATCTGCCCCTGCGTGGTGTCTAGGGTGAGCGTGTTACCGGCCTCCGGCATGCCGAACTCCTGCCTGAATGGGTTTTCCCGGCGCCTGCCATAGCCGATCCGCGGACCGGGGTAAACCCGCGCCAGGCCGGCGCGCCGCCGCCGTTATGCGCGGAAACCGATCGAAGGCTCTCGGGATACTCTGACACCGTCCACCCACACTTAGGCATAGACATAGACGTAGTGGCGCGGCGAAAAAGCATGCTTCTGCCGGCGCCGGCATTCGATCTCCCTCCCCCCGCGCTTGCGATGCGCGAGCACACCAGCAAACCCGATCACTTCGCGCCAACCGCGAAGCGAGAAATTGCACGCGGCGGGATCGATCCTCACTCTTTTTCGATGACGCCTTGTCCATACTCAAAGCGTGCCATGAGGCGGTGTTCCGAACAAAACTGCTTGTAGCCGATGACGGCCTTCCAGATCTGCTCCGGTTCCTCCGAACAATCATCCACAAGAATGATCCCGCCCTTGGCGAGCCGTGGATAAAACTTTGTAAGCGCCCCGTAGGTCGGCACGGACAGGTCGACATCGACCAAGATCACGGAATAGGCCGGACTGAGGCGATCCTCGTCTATTTTCGTCGCGTCGCCCTTGACGAGCACAACGTCCTGGCACCCGTGCAGATCCAGGATCCGGCGCACCAAACGAAGCGAATTTACTGAAAACCGGTCACGTTCCGCGGGTGGGGTCCCGTGGCCCACGTCGACGTCGAATTGCTCTTTGACAAATCCGCCGAATGTGTCGAAACAGAAATATGTTTTCTCGGGGCTGTATTTTCGCAGAAGCGAGGACGCGATGACCGCCGTTCCGCCATTGTCGCAGCCGATCTCGGCAACGTCGCCGGGCACGTCACGTCGCTGCAGCAAATTCCCCAGATAGGTTGCAAGCTCGGCGGGCAGCAAGCGGCACGGCGGGTACCGGTAAATCATCGGCGCCAGAAGATACTTCGCGGCTAATCTCATCCTGCCACGGACAATCATGATTGTGGACCCTTGGCTAGGGGAGGACGGCGACTGCCTCTTTTCGACTTACTGTTTTGTTGCTTGGCTGTTGAGGCCGCGCTTTCACCCGTGCTTTGGCACAACGTGCCCGCATTTTCCGGAAAGCCGGTTATGCGCCAAAGGAAAGAGCGGGAGCTGTTGCCCGCCCCGGCTCGGCGATGCGCTCGAAGCTGGCGATCGGGCTCTCGAAGAATTTCGCAAGGCTGGGGCGGATTTCTATATCGACAAGGCTGAGCGCCACCGCGAAAAAATCCCCCCGGCGAATGGCAAATCGTAGCGGCATGGCGTTCTTGCCGCCCCGGTCCCGCCGAAGATTTCGTCACGCCGAGGAGACGCCAAGGCGCGGTCTCGAAGCCGCGGGAACCGCGCCGAGAAATCCCTGGCCGCCGGTACCCGCCGGCCTCGCAACTCCACCCGCCGCAGCTTGGATCGTCGACGCGGTCAAATCTGGTCACTGAAAATTCCGCACAGCCGCAAAGACACTTTTTAAAAAAAACCCACAGGAAACAGCATTATCTTATCGCAATTTTCCGCTTGCTCCAAATCTTGGCTCCAAATCTTGGCTTCGCATCGTTCCCGCAAATATATGTTTGGCCACACCGTCAATCGTGCCCAAATGCTTCACGTGAAACATTTTGGCACGAGGGAGCCCGGCTCAGGACTGCGGCCTCACCCCCCCGATGGTCAGCGCGACCAATTCCGGCGGGCGCATGAAGCGAACCGGCGCGTGGGCCGTGCCAAGGCCGGCGGAGATGACGAGATGACGGTCTCCTTGGACGAGATGACCGTAGATACTATCGCACCGGAAGTGGCGGCGCATGAAATCCTCGGTGAAAAGGGGGAGGTTCACCTGGCCGCCGTGGGTG
>JBATYB010000232.1:0-5124 GCA_049673825.1 Methylocella sp.
AAGATATACAATCGATCTTGGCGCGCCGGCGGCGGCATTTTCAATGCCGCCGCCGCGGTGGGCCTTGAGGATGATGGCGTGCGCGGATTTGGTCCAAACGAAAGGCCTCGGACCGGCAGTATTGCGATCGATGGAGCCGTTTATGGCGCATTCGAGTTCCGGCACGCTTGTGAAAACACCCCGGCGAATACGCTCCTTCCCGGGCGTTACCGCCCGCCTATGCCGCGCTGCTTGCAAACATGCCGCCCCGCATGACTCACCCGGATCATATTGTAACGCGTTGCGTAAGATAATGCACTAGGTCCAGTCCCCGTCCTCGCTGATCGAATCCTAATCTGGGGATTGTGAATGTCCGGTGCCGCTCGCGCCTGAACGGCTATCGATCGCTGAACAGCGTATCGAAATAGTTTTGCTTTCCGGATTGAGCCCCCCGCTTTTTTCAAAAAACCCCTGGGTTGGGAATATCCGCCGGAGGCACGGGCGCGCCGCCGGGAGTGCCGCCGTGGATCGGAGCCGGGGGCGCCGCAACTTGCCGCGTTGGGCTGGCGGATGGCGCGCCGAACAACCCAGGCGGCAAGGGCCAACCATTGTTTTCCGTCATCGGCACGGGAGGCGGGCTGGAATCGTGCCAGAGTCCACCGGGGAGCGGCTGCGGCGGCACGCCTTGATGCGCAGCCCGCATGAAGTGCGACCAGACCTCCACCGGAAGATTGCCGCCGGACGCTCTTTTCGTCGGCGAATTATCGTCGTTGCCGAGCCAGACACCGGCGACGAGATGGCTGGTGTAGCCGATGAACCACGCATCGCGCCAATCCTGGCTGGTGCCGGTCTTGCCCGCCGCCTGCCAGCCCGGCACCGCGGCCTTGCGCGCCGTGCCTGTCAACAGGGTTTCCCGCATCATCGTATTCATCATCGCCACATGATTTTGAGCGATGACCCGGCCATTGCTGGCGCCCTTGCGCTGATAGAGGAGCTTGCCGGAGGCGGTTTTTACTTTCGCGACGATCTGCGGCTGCACCCCGATGCCTCCGTTGGCAAAGGGCACGTAGGCGGTCGTGATTTCGAGCGGGGTAACCTCGGAAGTTCCGAGCGCGATCGACGGGTCGGCGGAAAGATCGGATGCGATCCCAAGACGATGCGCGACCCTGACGATCGCCTTTGGACCAACCTCCAGGCCGAGGCGAACCGCCACGGTGTTCAAGGATAGAGACAATGCCTTGGTGAGCGTGACCGGACCGAAATACTCGCGCGAGTAATTCTCCGGCTGCCAGCCTTTCACGTTGATCGGAGCGTCTTCGCGCACCGAATCCGGGGTCAGGCCGGCTTCGAGCGCGGCGAGATAAACGAAAGGCTTGAAAGCCGACCCAGGCTGGCGTTTGGCCGAAGCCGCGCGGTCGAACTGGCTACCGGCGTAATCGCGGCCGCCGATCAGCGCCTTGATTGCGCCGTCTGGGGCGAGCGCGACAAGTGCGCCCTGGCCGACGCCGAACGCCGCGCCCTTGCGATCAAGCTCTTCGGTGAGCGCCCTTTCCGCCGCCGCCTGCAACGAGACGCTGAGCGTCGTCGAGACGGCGATATCTTCATTGATCGCGCCGATCGTATCATCGAGCGTGTCCATCACGAAATCGGCGGCGTAATTGATCGAGCTCGCGTTTCGATCTCTTATGGCATGCGCGGGATGAGCGAGGGCGACCATGGCCATCGCATCGGTTATGAAGCCTTCCTGAACCATTGCCGCGACGACTTGGCTTGCGCGCTCGCTGGCCCCGGCCGGATTGCGATTCGGCGCCAATCTCGCCGGCGCCTTCACTAGCCCGGCGAGAACCGCCGCCTCCGGCAGCGTCACGTTGCGGGCGCCGTGGCCAAAATATTTTTGCGCCGCCGCTTCCACGCCATAGGCGCCGGAGCCGAAATAAACGCGGTTCAAATACATTTCGAGAATCTGATTTTTCGAATATTTATGCTCAAGCCAGAGCGCGAGGATCGCTTCCTGGATCTTTCGCGAAACGGTTCTTTCCTGGGTCAGAAACAGGTTTTTGGCGAGCTGCTGCGTCAGTGTCGAACCGCCCTGCACCATGCCGCCGCCGGTTACATTGCGAATCAGGGCGCGCAAAATTCCTTGGGGATCGATTCCCAAATGCGAATAAAAGCGGCGATCCTCGATTGCGACAAAGGCTTTTGGCAGATAGCGTGGCAGGTCCGCGATCCGGACCGCGGCGCCTCCGGTGTCGCCGCGATTGGCGAGCAACACGCCGCTTTCGGCGAGAATGGCAATGTTCGGCGGCCGTTTCGGCACGGCAAGTGCGTCGATCGGCGGCAGTTTCGTTGCTTGGTATACAATCACACCCGCGCCCGCCGCCACGGCCCATACCGTTGCGATCATGCCCCAATACAGCAACAGGGCGACAGGCGAACGGCGTTTCCTGGTCACCCGCGATCGTCTGGCCCGGCGCGGCACGTTTTCGTCAATCCTTGCATTGTTTCCGGGAGGTTGGTTTCCGGGAGGTTGGCCGAAGACCGGCGCGCGGCGTTCCGCCGTCCTGCGCTTTGTCGCGCCAATCCCGCCGCCGTTTCGCCAAAATGGACCGGCGCGTTTCAGAACCTCGGTTCCTGGCCGGGGCGGCTCGCTTTTAGGATAATTCCGGCGGATTAAGGGCAGGTAAAGGTCCGGCCGCGCGCCGCAAGGTCCGCGCGCGCCCGTGCGAAAGCGGTGACGGGTTCGTCGCGGCGGCTTGCGATTTGGCGAAAGCCGCGCCAAAGTCCGTCCCCGTCCCCGGCGCAGGCAAGGGGCGGCCGTGATGGATCGAACAAAAGCCCGATTGGACCGCCCCCATGAAAGTTACTCTCGAACGAGCGGCTTTATTGAAGTCTCTTGGCCACGTGCATCGCGTCGTCGAGCGCCGCAACACGATTCCCATTCTCTCGAATGTCCTCTTGCGCGCCGACCCTTCGACTGGCTCAGGAATGAGCCTGCTCCTGAAGGCGACCGATCTCGACCTGGAAGTCATCGAGCGATTGGCAGCGGACGTCGGCGCCGCCGGCGCGACCACGGTTCCCGCCCATATCCTCTATGAGATCGTCCGCAAGCTTCCGGACGGCGCGCAAGTTTCGCTCGAAACGCATGGCGAGTCAGGCCAGATGCAGTTACGCTCGGGACGTTCGCGGTTCAACCTGCAGGCTTTGCCTGACAGCGATTTCCCGGACCTCGCCACCGGCGAACCCGGTCACGCCTTCAACCTCGCCGCCGGCGACCTCAAGCGGCTGATCGACAAAACCCAGTTCGCGATTTCTATTGAGGAGACGCGCTATTACCTCAACGGCATTTTTCTGCACACGACAGATGTCGAAGGCCATATGATGTTGCGTGCCGTCGCGACCGACGGCCACCGGCTCGCCCGGGTCGAAATTCCCGCCCCCGATGGCGCGATTGGCATGCCGGGAGTCATTGTGCCGCGCAAGGCCGTGTCCGAGGTGCAAAAGCTCATCGAGGATCCGGGCCAGGACGTTCGCGTCGAAATATCGGCGGCAAAGGCGCGCTTTATTTTCGGCCCTTCGACATCCTTCGACAAGAACTCGGGATCAGGACAGGCTCCTTCGGCTAGCGCGGGACAAGTGGTGCTGACCTCGAAATTGATCGACGGCACCTTTCCCGATTATGTTCGCGTCATTCCTTCCGGCAACGACAAACGTCTGATTGTCGATCGCGCGCCGTTCGCGGCCGCGGTTGACCGGGTTTCGACGATTTCGTCGGAGCGCGGCCGCGCCGTCAAGCTCGCCGTGGCGGATTCGAAACTTACGCTTTCCGTCACCAATCCGGACTCCGGCTCGGCGACCGAGGAACTCGATGTCGATTATGACTCCGCGCCGATCGACATCGGCTTCAACGCCCGCTACCTCCTCGACATCACCGAGCAGCTCGACGGCGACACCGTGCTGTTCAAGCTTGCCGACCCCGGCTCGCCCACTCTTGTGCAAGACCGCGACGGCGCGGCCGCTCTTTATGTGCTGATGCCGATGCGGGTCTGAACGTTCCCTTCTCATAGGGTCAGGAGCAAACGCATGTTTTTGGTAATGGGAATTACGGGAAAAGTTGGCGGCGCAACGGCAAGGCATTTGCTGGCGCAAGGCAAGAAGGTACGCGCGCTGGTCCGCGATCGCGAGAAGGCGGCGAATTGGGCGGACCAAGGCGTGGAATTGGTCGACGGCGACTGGAATGATGCGGCGGCCATCGAGGGGGCGCTCGAAGGCGTCGAAGGCGCATTTGTCATGCTGCCGGCCGTTTGGGCGCCCTCGCCTGATTTCAAAGAAGCGAAGAGCGTGATCGCGAACTATGTCGAGGCGCTGACCAAGGCAGCGCCGCCGCGGGTAGTCGCGCTCTCGTCGATGGGCGCGAACAGAACCAGCGGGCTGGGGATGATCACGGCCCTGTCGCTTCTGGAGCAAGGATTTCACGACCTGACATTGCCGATCGCCTTTGTGCGCGCCGGCGGGTTTTTCGAAAACTTCCTTTACGGCTTGCACGTCGCCCAGGGCGGCACGCTACCCGTCTACTACAACCCGACGAATCGGAAATCCACCATGGTGGCGACCAACGACATCGGCGCCGAGGTCGCAACGCTTCTAAGCGGGCCGACGTGGTCGGCGCATCGGGTCATCGAGCTCGGTTCGATGGTCAGCGCGGATGAAGTCGCGGCGCAATTGGGGGAAGTACTGAAGCTCGACGTCAAAGCCTTCGCCGTCCCGCGGGCTGGGTGGCCGGCAGCGTTCGAGCAGTTCGGCATCCCGAAGGGCCAGACCGGACCGGCCGAAGCGATGTTTGAGGCCGTCAACGCGGGCTGGATGGACCTCGGGGTCGAGGGTACGGAGCACGTCGCGGGCGCGACGTCCCCCCGCGATGTTTTCGCGGCGGCCCAGAAGGCCGCCACGGCGTAGGTCCGAAGTCACTTATATGCGGCGGCCGGATTAGACGGGCAGGTCACGGCGATACCATGATCAGATCCGCGCTCATGAACGTGATGATTGCCGCCGCCCTCAAGGCGGGGCGCGGCTTGAAGCGCGATTTTGGCGAGGTGGAAAACCTGCAAGTCTCGGTGAAGGGACCGGGGGATTTCGTGTCCGCCGCGG
>JBATYB010000233.1:0-6713 GCA_049673825.1 Methylocella sp.
TTCTCGAAGCCGGGGAGGTCAGAGAACTCGGCCTTGACCGGGAAGCCGGCCTTTGCCGCGGCCTCGATATGGAGTTCATTTCTTTCCCTATTCCGGACGGTGGCGTGCCCGCGTCAACGCGCGAGGCGATGGCCGTCGCCGAGGCGATAGTTGCGCGCCTGAACGAGGGGAAAGGCGTCGCCGTGCATTGCCGGGCCGGGATCGGGCGATCATCGCTGATCGCGGCCTGCGTCCTCGTGCTCTTGGGCTTGGCTCCGGGAACGGCACTCGATCGCATCGGCAAGGCGCGGGGCCTCAAGGTCCCGGACACCGAAGGACAACGAGACTGGGTCGATACGTTTCGTGAGGCCACGAAAACCGGCGGCATCCGTCCGGCCTGACGCCGTGCCACGCGGGTGGCGTTTGTCTTATTATAGCCGCATTGCGGAAGCCAGCGGTCCGCGCCAGCCCCGGAACATGCTGGCGGCGTATCGTTCCAGGTGTCGCCCCGTGGCACCTTGGCCGAGCGGATTTGGTGCGAAAGATGAACCAATTCGCCAAAAAGCACGTCCGCCGGGATGCTGCCTTTTTGTTTTCGCATTGACAAAATACACGGTGGTTCAGCTTGATAGGGCGTTTCGCGCGGTTGTAAGCCGGCGCCGCGCCGGTTCGACAGGAGAAAACGAGATGTTTCAAAAAGGTGGAATGCACGCCGCCGCCATTTGCGTCTTCCTTTTTGGCACCTCCGTTCAAGCTTCCGCTGTTCCGTTCCTCTCGCATATGCTGCCGGAGGCTACGCCGCTCAAAGCCGTGCCGGTTGTCGTGTTCGGCAAGCACAGCCGGCGCAGCGTGGAGGCGTTCGCGGCCGAGCATAAGCTCGACGCGGCCGAGCTTCGCACCCGTTTTGCCGGCTCCGGCCTCATCGAATGCGGCGATGCGCATGGCGCCGGCCAGCTCACGCTCGCCAACGACCTCGTGACAACCGCGGCGCATGTATTTTTCGACGAAAAGGGCGCTCCGCGAGCAAAGACCTGCTTCTTCTCGCTAGAGAATCACGGCAAGGAATTAAGGGTGCCGATCGACCTCGGCTCGATCGTCGCCGGCAGCACCAATCCTTACGCGATCGCGCCGGTTCATGATTGGGCCGTCGCACGCTTGACGCATCCAATCGAGGGGATCACGCCCTTGGGTCTCGCCGATGGGGCGGGTCCGAACATGCCGGTCGAATTCGTCGCGCGCGGGCACATCGACTGGGGCGACGGGCGCAGGCTGTCGATGGAAAAATGCCTCCTGCACGACCAATTGGCGGCCGGCGCGGAAGGAACAAGGGAATTTTCGTTCGATTGCGAAACCGGGGACGGAGCCTCCGGCGGCGCGCTCGTCATGGGAACAAACAAACCGGAGATAGGCGCGATTTTGGTCGGCTGGCGCAGCAACAAGCCGTTTCATTCGGCGCCGTTTTCGCGATCCCACTATAATTTCGCGGTAACCGTGGAAGGGGCTTTCAAGAAAGCCATCGTCGCCGCCGCCAGCAAGGTCGTCGTCGCCCAATAAAATCGCGCCGGGCGAAACGGCGGCCGCTGTTTTATGTGGCCTGGCGCGTGAAAGACGTCCCGACTTCCGCGCCTTTGCATCGGCCTACCACCGCATCAAGGCGCTGCCCCACGTCATCCCCGCGCCGATCGCCATCATCGCGATAAGATCGCCCGGCTGAAGACGGCCCGCCCGGTTCGCCTCATCGAGCGAAATCGGCAGCGAGGCACTCGACGTATTGCCGTAACGTTCGAGGTTCAGCCAACATTTTTCGAGCGGAATGCCGAGCCTCCCCAGCACCGATTCGACAATCCGGGCGTTGGCCTGATGCGAGACTATGTGGTCGATGTCGCCGACCCGCAGCCCGTTCGCGGCGAGCGCTTCGAGAATCGCTTGCGGCAGCACGCGGACAGCGAACTTATATATCTCGCGCCCGTTCATCGCGATCTTGTGCATGTTCTTGGCAAGCACTTCCGCGGACTGCGGATACTTGCTGCCGCCGCCTGGTATCGACAATATTCCAGCGGCGGTTCCGTCGGAATGAAGATGCGTCGACAGGAGGCCGCGTCCGGGATCGCGCGCCGGTCCGACGACCATCGCGCCCGCCGCATCGCCGAACAGCACGCAAGTGTTGCGATCGCTCCAATCGACGAGACGGCTCAAGAGCTCGGCGCCGATGACGAGCACCCGCTGGGCTCTGCCGGTCGCTATGAATTGGTCGGCGATGCTCAACCCATAAAGAGAGCCCGCGCAAGCAGCGGAAACATCGAAGGCAAAGGCGCGCGCCGCGCCTAGCTTGGCTTGAACGATAACCGCGCAGGAAGGCAGCGGCATGTCGGCCGAGACCGTGGCGACGATGATCATGTCGAGATCTTCGGCTCTTGTGCCGGCCATCGCAAGCGCGTGCCACGCCGCGACCACGGCCATATCCGAAGTGACTTCTCCTTCCGCCGCGATCCGGCGCTCCTTAATCCCCGTGCGCTCGAAGATCCACGCATCGGTGGTGTCGACCAGCTTTTCAAGATCTTGGTTCGCCAAAATCCGTTTCGGACAATAGGCGCCTGTCCCGAGAAGGTGCGAGTGTGCCAAAAACCCCGGGCCCCTTTTTGCCGCCGCAATGGAGCCCCAAGGGAGACTGCGGCATTAGCGGCATAAACAATCCGATAAGCCCAAACGGCACGTTTCGCCAGCCACCCCAAGCCCCACTGCTTGAAGAAGATGGGGGCAACCATCAACACTCGTTAATATTTTGAAATATGGGGCTCCGGCGCATCGGCATCGCGCGAAGCACGGATTGTGGCTATGGGACGATCCGCCCAAGCAAAGCCTGTTTCGCGGCCAGGATCATGGAAAAACAAAGATGCGGATCGCGGCTTAGCCGCGGCGTTTGTCGCGGCCTTGCGCCTCGCCCGGGATCAACCGGTAGGTTTGCTGCAGAAATCCGATCGTCTCGCGGGCGGCGCGCAGAGAGCGATTATCAACACGCGGCCTTACCGCCGCCAAGGTCCAGTTAGCGAAACCTTCGGCATTGTCGCGTGGCTGGATTAAAATCTCATTGACCTGTTCGAACCCGGGGCATTGCTTCAGGGTCCGCAAACAGACCTCTTGGAGCTCCGCGGAAGACCGGACCTCGCGTCGTGTAGTTTCACCGGTCATTATGTTTCCTCGGTCGGCGGTTTGAATACCTCACCCCGCGCGAGATCGAGCTTCGAGAACTCCACCGCTCGCGTTGGGCCGGCGCATGAATTTAGACCCAGAAGTTAGACCCTGAAGTTAGGCATTGACTTCGCCGGGTTCCCCGGTCTTCGCAAAGGCATTCCACGACTCTTTGCCGCTGGGTCCACAACCGGCTGATAGGTGAACGCGGCAATGGCGCTTCCGTTCCCTGACCTGCGCCCAACCCCTTTCCTTGTCGCCTGTCCGCGGCGCCGGCGAAGCGGCGTTTATCCGCCTTGTCTCCGCATGCGGAGATGACCACGGCACTTGACCGGAAGCGAAGACAAAAGCTAGAGTGCGCTCGAAGCCGGTGGGAATCACTCTGGGCAAAAAGGGGCTTGAATGCGCATGTTTCTCGGGATCATACTTGGCATAGTCCTTACGATCGGCGCGGCATATGTGGCCGATTCGGTACGCAATACGAGCGGCGCCGAAGGAACCGCCGACCGTCCAGTCGTCAATTGGGATGTGGTCAATCACGGCGTCAAAGCCTTATCATCCGTTGTCCAGGGCGGCTGGGCGCGTTTGACCGGGCACGCCAAGGACAACTGATTTAGCTTGAACGTAACGCATCGCCACTGCCGTTGCCGCGTCGGAACATGGCTGGGATCGGGGCGTCGCACGGTCCGGGGAAGCTTGCCAAAGGCGTCTCCCGGGCAAAAAATTGGCGTGCTGCTCACCTCCGCCCGGCAAACCGCGAGAAAACAATGGTTCCGGCGGGCCATTGCTTCGGGCGGCGGCGATGAGGAAGCCGTCCGGCACGTGACCCAAGGGGAGCCGGGCCTCCGGTTTCCAGCGGGCGCCCGCTCATTCGATTTTTTCATTCGGATAGACGCCCCACAGATTCGATTGCTGGATAAAGCCGTCGAAGCCGTCGCCCGAGATATGGCACCAGGCGCCGTCGCAGCCGCGCACGCTTGCGATCACATTTGGCTGCAACCGCGCGACCGGCGCCGATTTCGGGCTCGCCTTGCTATAGAGGGTCAAATCTATTCCCTTCTTCCAAGGCGCAACCAGCGCCGTGCGCCTTCCCGAAAGAAGAGAATGGAGCACCCAGCCCTCCGCGCCTTCGGAATCCCGGACCTTGCGCCAAATTTCAAATTCGGCGGTGATCTCGACGGGGAGTCCCGCGCGTTGAAAAACCCATACGGTCCGATGGTCCTTGGAGGGGCCTTCGCGCAGGTTCACGCGATCGGACTTCAGGCTCACATAGCGCGGAACCGGTAAGCCGCTAGCGGAACCGATGTGGTCGGCTTGCGCGATTCCTCCAGCAGCCAAGGCACAGAAGGCCACGGCCATGGCGAGAAGGGCGCGAGGGAAGACTCTATTCCAAGGCGGGGTGAGTAGGCGCATCCGGGCTACCAAGGTTCTCCTCATCGGCGCGGGGCTCGTTGATGTTGCGGCGCTGCAAAGCGGTTGGCTCATGTCATGGACCATGAACCGCGCTCCTTCGTTGCGTTCTCGCATTGCGCGCTCCTTTCGGAAAACAACGGAAATCAAAGAGCGTGCACCGCACGTTCCCTGCCGGCAACGGAGACCTGCCGGCGTTCTTGTCTTTGACCGGCCATCTGCTACAGAAACCGCGAGGGGAGGCGATGAACGCAGAGACGCTCCTCTTGTGTGCCGGGCATCGTTAATGCCCGGTGAAGACGGCATGGCAAGTCCTCGGAGGTGGCCGGCAGGCGGCTTGGCCAGGCGCGAGCGCGCCAAGAGAAAATCGGGCCTTTTCGCGCGATCCGGCGGTTCCTTTTAAAATCGCATCCGGCGAGCCGAAAGGACAAGGACAAGAATGGGCCGGAACAAACCGCTCGTGATCGTGACCCGCAAGTTGCCGGACGCGGTCGAAACCCGCATGTGCGAGCTTTTCGATGCGCGGCTGAATATCGACGACAAGCCGATGCCGCGCAGCGCTCTCGCCGAGGCCATGCGCGCCGCCGAGGTGATCGTTCCCACCGTGACCGACAGAATCGATGCCGAGCTGATAGGACTAGCCGGGCAACAGATGAAGCTCATCGCCAATTTCGGCAATGGTGTCGACAATATCGACGTGACCGCTGCCTTGGCACGAGGAATGACCGTCACCAATACGCCAGGCGTCCTCACCGAGGATACCGCCGACATGACCATGGCCCTGATCCTCGCGGTGGCGCGGCGGCTCGTCGAAGGAGCAAGAGTAATTCCCGCGGGCGAATGGACCGGCTGGGCGCCGACCTGGATGCTTGGACGCCGGATCGGCGGCAAACGGCTCGGAATCGTGGGCATGGGCCGCATCGGCCAGGCTCTCGCCCATCGGGCCAAGGCTTTCGGCTTGCAGATCCACTACCATAACCGGCGCCCCGTCGCCGCCCCGATCGAGGACGTCCTCGAGGCGACCTACTGGGAATCGCTCGATCAGATGCTCGCCCGCATGGACATCGTTTCGGTCAATTGTCCGCATACGCCCGCGACCTATCATTTGCTGTCGGCGCGCCGGCTGAAATATTTGCGCCCGCATGCCATCCTCGTCAATACCGCGCGGGGCGAAATCATCGACGAGACCGCGCTGACACGGATGCTCGAGACCGGCGAGGTGGCTGGCGCGGGGCTCGACGTTTTCGAGCATGAGCCGGCGGTCTCGCAGAAACTTATCAGGCTAGCCAACGCCGGTAAGGTCACGCTTTTGCCGCATATGGGATCGGCCACGGCCGAGGGCCGCATCGCCATGGGCGAGAAAGTCATCGTCAACATCAAGACCTTCATGGACGGCCACCATCCGCCCGACAGGTTGCTGCTCGCGATGCTGTAAACGCGCGCCGCGGGGCTCGATCGCCGGGAACCGGCGGTCGTGTCTCGATAGGTTGTTTCTTGGGATCCTTGAGATAGGGGGGCATCCGTTGATGCCGAAGCGAGGCCGATGATGATTGTAATGGTGGAGGAAAGGCAACAGCGCGGCGGCCCGCTCGGATAAATGGCTTTAGGGTTTGGCCGAGCCCCCCGCCGGCCCAAAGGAAAGCCCGGTCTCGCGGGCGATCGTCCGGAAGGCCCGGCGCGGAGCTTCGACCTGCATGATCCGCGATTGTGACCCGCGCGCGCGGGAGATGCGGCCGGCTGGTCCGGTCCTCGAGACCCGCCACGCCTTCGCTTTCGCGGCGCCGGAGCCATTTAGAAAGGGAATTATAAGCTTGACTCCCGCGCAACGATTGCGGCGTAGGCGAGCGCAATTAAAGTAACTCGAACTCAAGTTGCGCGTCTGGCACGAGCGGGACATCTTCTTCAATGCACGGGCGCAGTTTGATTATAGGTTCTTCTGCCAATTCGGCTCGCAAGTCATTTAATCGTGGCAGGTTGAAAATTTGAGCAAAGGCGTCGTCAATGTCCGCCCGTATCGAATCATTAGGGTCCGGACTCAATTAATTCAAAGCCAATCGGCGACGACGGCAACGAGACAGAGCGCGTGGCGATGCGGCGGACGTCCTTGAGCCTTGCGAAGCAGCGCGCGATGACGT